>CAZNRF010000116.1:0-9135 GCA_964575075.1 uncultured Spirochaeta sp.
TACGCGTCTCATGTGGACGATCGGGGGTATCTGCGGTACGCTGGCTTTGCAATGGCTCGAATGCACGCTTGTTTGTTGTTTATCGCTCTGATCGGATCGAGGTGGCCACTGGTGGCGGTGGAACCGACGGAGCCACTGGATGTGGTGCTGGTACAGTATGAGGTGGATCCTGCGCACTACGCGACACTCAGTCAGTTTCAAGAGCGAATTGACGCGATCGTGGCTCAGGCGGTGGCCGATTCTCATCCTGACCTGATCGTGTTTCCCGAATATACCTCGGTTTTCGCACTTTTCTCCGAGTTTATTACTCCCGAGGGCCAGGTGGAGCTGGAACGAATCTCGCCGCAGGTGTTGACCCTCCTGGATTCTGAGGACGAGGTGATTGCGGCGGATGAGGCGCATCGTTTCATTCGCCGCCGGGCGCAGAGGTTTGCCGAGGAGATACTCGAGATCTGGTCAGCCATAGCCGCTGAGCACGAGGTATGGGTTCTGGCCGGAAGCGGCTTCGTGCCCGCGGCGGAGGGCGGCATATACAATCGCGCATGGGTGTTTGATCGCTCCGGAGATCTCGCCTACCACCAGGATAAGGTATTTCTCACCGCCTTTGAGCGCGAAAACCTCGGTGTGGTCTCCGGCTCCGTGGAGAGCGCCGAGCTCTTTTCCGTAGAGGGTATAGACCTGGCTCTCACGATCTGCCGGGATTCCTACTTCGATGCATGGGAGGAGCAGTTCAGCGAGGCGGACGCCTGGATCGATGTTCGTGCCAACGGGGAGACGTATTCCGCCGCTGTGCGCCGGCGTTTCAATACCGCGTTACCCGAGCGGGTGGAACAAACGGCGGTCCCCCTGGGGATCAGTACCAGTCTGAACGGGCGTTTCCTGGAGCTGTTCTGGCAGGGCCCGGCGTTTGTCGTAGACGATGAGGGCGAGCGCATAGCTGAGTCTCCCACGGTGGACGGTACCTATCTCATGGAGGTCGAGATCCCGGAGGCTCACTGACGAATTTCGGTCGATTAACCGCTTCGGCTATAGTATACTTACCACTATGGAAACTGATAAGAACCATCTCTCTTCTCCTTGGGGATTCTTGGAGCAATTTCGCGGTGAGGCGTTTCACGGTACATGGCCAACCTTACCGGAACTGTTTCGCATTTCGACGATCCGATATGCGGACCGATCGTGTTTCACCACCTACGATCCTGAGCGGGTGAGTGTCACCTATCGGGAGGCTCTGCGCCTGATATTGGGGTTGGCAGAGATCTTCGTATCTGCCGGTATCTCCCCGGGTGATCGGATTGCGGTTACCGGAAAGAACAGCCCCGAATGGGCCATAACCTATCTTGCCACGTTGTTTGCCGGCGCCACCGTTGTACCTATCGACTACCAGCTTCACGACGAGGAAATTGAGACGCTCATAAAGGCTTCGGGGGCCCGGATGCTCGCCGTTGACTCGGAACGATACGATACCTTGTCAAAGCTCCCGGTAGAGCGGGTGCTGAGCCTCGCGCCGGATTATCAGGATTACGTGTTGGAGACCGCCGAGGCTTCGGCGCCGGCCGATTGGGGCACTTCTCAACCGCCGATGATCCCGGTGCCTCGAGAGGGATCCGACCTGGCGGCAATTCTCTATACATCCGGTACTACTGGACGTCCGAAAGGTGTCATGCTCTCCCATGAGAACTTCGTCGCCGATTGTTTTCTGGCGCAAGCCAACCTCGCGATATACCATACCGATGTCTTCTACGCACTGCTTCCGATTCACCACAGCTATAGCATGCTGGCGGTATTCATCGAGAGTTTTTCGGTGGGAGCGGAAACGGTATTCGGGAAGCGAATGGCGATCACCCAGATCATGTACGATCTCAAGACGGCAGGCGTGACGATGTTTTTGGGCGTGCCGTTGCTCTTCAACAAGCTCATCGCCGGAATTCTGCGGGGCGTCCGGGAGAAGGGAATCGTCATATACGGCGTCATTCGGACGCTTATGGGCATCAGCGGTCTGATCAAGAAGCTCACCGGTATCAATCCCGGGAAGAAGCTGTTTCATTCGGTTCTGGACAAGGCATCGTTGGCTACGATCCGGATCTGCATTTCCGGGGGTGGTCCCCTCGCGCCGAGTGTCTTTCGCCGGTATAACCAGCTGGGTATCGATTTCGTGCAAGGGTACGGCCTCACCGAGACCTCGCCAATTCTCACCTTGAATCCGATCGATCACTACAAGGAAGAATCGGTAGGACGTATTATCCCTCAGGTTGATATGCGGATTCTTGAGCCGGATCAGCGCGGAGCCGGAGAGATCGCGGTAAAAGGCCCGATGGTGATGCAGGGGTACTATGAAATGCCGGAGGAAACCGCCGAGGTCTTTACGGAAGACGGATACTTCCGTACCGGGGATGTCGGGTATCTCGATAGCGAGAACTACCTTTATCTTACCGGGCGGGCCAAGAACCTCATCGTCAGTGAGGGGGGCAAAAACGTCTATCCCGAGGAGATCGAAAACGAGTTCCAGCTGTACGATGAGATTGACCAGATTATGGTGCGCGGGTACCAGAAGAATCGTCATGACCGGGTAGAGGAGATCGAAGCGCTGGTGCATGCCAATGAAGACTTTTTCAAAGGGGACAATGCGGCGTCGCCGGATCAGATCGAGGCCCGGATCAATGAGATCGTCGCTGAGGTAAACAAGCGCCTCCAGCCATATCAGCGGATTTCCCGCGTGGTAGTGCGAGATGAAGCGATGGAAATGACCTCTACGAAGAAGATTAAACGCAATACCGTTGAATAGAATGACTGTGCGCCGGGGCGTGCTCCTCGTGGCGGCTGTGCTCGCCTCGGTGGTTGCACCCTCGGCAGTTCCCGCCCAAGAGACGGACTCGGACTCCACCCTGGGACTTGTTCTGGCCGGTGGGGGAGCGCTGGGGTTTGCCCATGTGGGGGCGCTGCTGGTTCTCGAGGAGTACGGAATTTCTCCGGAGATCGTGGTGGGAACCAGTATGGGCGGCATCGCCGGAGCGCTCTACGCGGCCGGTTATTCCGCGCGGGAGATCCTCGCCCTGACCGAAAGCATCGACTGGAACGGCATCTTCTTTGATGAGATCAATCGTCGGCAGGCCACCTTTGACGATCGGCGGACGGATCGCCTTTCCCGGGGACGGCTGTCCTTTTCCGACGGCCGGCTTCAAATCCGCGGTGGGGCCACGGCGGGGCAGTCGATCATGGAACTACTGGATGATCTCATGCGAAGCGTGGCGCCGGTGGAGGACTTTCATACGTTGCCGAGATCGTTGTCGGTGGTTGCCGCGGATTTGGTCACCGGCGAGCAGGTGGTGTTTCGGAGTGGGGACGTAAAGAACGCGGTGCGCGCCAGCATGGCGGTACCCGGGGCGTTTACTCCGGTTTTTTACGACGGGAGATTCCTCATAGACGGGGGATGGGTCAATAACACCCCGGTGGATGTGGCACGAGCGGACGGCGCGGATCGGGTCATCGCGGTGGATTTGAATCTCCTCAATGTGGGTCCTGAGGATCTGCAGGACATTCCCGCGATTCTCAATCAGTCATCGCGGATCGTGCGGCAGGTAAGCATCAAAGAGAATCTGGCCCGGGCCGACGTGGTCATCACCCCGGATCTGGCCGGTTTCACCCCGGCGGATTTCGGCGCCTGGGAGGAACTGGTTGAGCGTGGCCGAGCGGCGGCGATGGACGTGCTCCCGGAGCTGCTCGAGATCGCGCAGGAGACGGACCACCACGTGGTGCCCGCCTCGCTCCGCCCGGAGGCAGATACGTCGCTCCAGATTCGGTCGGTGAACATTCGTGTTCCCGAGGACATCAGTTTTGCCGAGGAAGATGAAGCTGTTGAATGGGTAGAAGCGGCACTATCCGAGCAGGAGACGACGGTGGCGGCGGTGCAACAGGCGGTGTACAGCCTCTACGATACCGGTGGTTTTCACTCCGTTACCTATGATCTGGTGCCGGTGGACGGCAATCAGTTCGACCTCGATGTCTACCTGTTGCCCCGGGATAGTGCCGCTTCTGACCTGCACGTTGGGGCAGGGGTACGAACGCAACTGTTCGAGAGCAGCTACGTCCGCTCCATTCTCTACGCGGACTTTCGAACCGCTCTGGCTCCCCCGACCGTGTTTGGCGGCCAATTGGACCGGCGCCCCCGATTTGACGCGGAGGCGTGGATCAGTGACGTGGCAAGCGCCCGGGTAGGACTTTCGTTTCCAATAGTTCCATCGCTGCGAGTCCGGGGACGGGCGTACTCGCTGTCAACACCGATACCGTTTTATGATGCGGCCACGGTGCGGGCGCTCTACTTCCAGCGCTCCGCCGGCACGGATCTGGGGTTGCAGTTTCAGCCCGGACAGGAATGGCGGTTCGATGTCTCCGGGTTTGGGGAATGGGCGTGGGTTGATCGAATCCAGGGAGTTTCGCTGTTGGAGAACGATGGTCAATTCCGTGTTGGCATCGCCGGTCTCGCGCGGCACGACAATCTGGATCGGGGCGTTCATCCCACGCGGGGCGCGGAGACGCGCGCGGTGGGCCGCGTGTGGTGGGCCCCGCAATCGATTCGGCCGCGGATACGGGCGGAAATGGATCACCGCTCCTACCTGCCGATAACCGCCGGAACTACCCTCCAATTCAAACTTGCGGCGGCAAGCGACCTCGGTACCGCCCTAGAGCCGGCGGATCAGTTTTACGAGGGCGGCATGGAGCGCATCTCCGGCTTTTATTTTGGGGAGCTTTCCGGTCGGCATGCGCTGTCCGCCGGAGTTGAGGCGCGAACGCGGGTGTTCCGTCTTCCCTTGGGAGCCGGGCAGTGGGCCTATATCTCTGCCGGAGTGGACGCGGCCCGCGTGTGGAGCACTTCTCTCACGGATGTCGTGGATCCGGCAACGTTCGAGATTCCCCGGATTGGCGGCAAACTGGGCCTGAGTCTTGATACCGTTCTGGGTGAGTTGAGTGCCGGCCTTGGCATAAACGACGAAGGGCGCGTCATGAGTTTCCTTCTGCTCGGGCCCACGGCCACCCCCTCCGGGGAGATCTGGTCATGGTGACCTCCTAAACGCTATA
Source organism: uncultured Spirochaeta sp. (assembly GCA_964575075.1). Taxonomy (GTDB): domain Bacteria; phylum Spirochaetota; class Spirochaetia; order DSM-27196; family Alkalispirochaetaceae; genus Alkalispirochaeta. The sequence goes on from CAZNRF010000116.1 coordinate 5,077, forward strand.
CTTCGCCTATACACATATGATTAGTGCACAGAACGTAAGCTTGTCCTTTGGTGGGCAACCACTCTTTAAAGACGTAAATATCAAATTCACCGCTGGAAACTGCTATGGCGTGATCGGCGCCAACGGGGCCGGTAAATCCACCTTTCTGAAGATTCTCTCTGGTGATCTGGAACCGGACTCGGGAGAGGTAATCGTGGGAAAGGGAGAGCGGGTCGCCGTGCTCCAGCAGAACCAGTTTGCCTATGACGAGTACTCGGTTATGCACACCGTAATTATGGGCTATCGGCACCTGTACGACGTCATGATTGAGAAAGACCAGATATACTCGAAAACGGATTTCACTGAGGAAGACGGCATTCGCGCGGCTGAGCTCGAGGGCGATTTTGCGGAGCTCAACGGGTGGGAAGCGGAAAGTGAGGCCGGCCGTCTGCTGGCGGGGCTTGGCATCCCCGACAATCTGCACGAAAAGCAGATGGCGGATCTTGATGGGGGCCAGAAGGTGCGAGTGCTGCTGGCGCAGGCCCTGTTTGGTGAGCCGGATATTTTGCTCCTGGACGAGCCTACCAACAATCTGGATCTGGAATCAGTGAGCTGGCTGGAGGAGTTTCTCTTCAATTTTCGCAATACCGTAATCGTGGTAAGCCATGACCGGCACTTTCTCAACCGCGTGTGCACCCACACTGCCGATATAGATTTCGGCAAGATCCAGCTTTACGTCGGTAACTACGATTTCTGGTACCACTCGAGTCAGTTGGCTCAGCGGCAGATGCGGGACGAGAAGAAGCGCACGGAAGATAAGGTGGCGGAGCTCAGAGCGTTTATTCAGCGCTTTTCGTCCAACGCCGCCCGCAGTAAACAGGCCACCAGCCGGCAGAAACTGCTGGAGAAACTGTCTCTTGATGATATCCGTCCATCCAGCCGTCGATCACCCTATATCAGCTTTGATATGACCCGAGAACCCGGGAAGAAGATGCTGGAGATTCGATCCTTGTCCCAGGCGGTTGAGGGAGAACCGGGCATACAGAACTTTGAGATCACGGTGCAGCCGGGAGACAAAATCGCCTTTGTCGGACCCTTTCACAATACCAAGTCCACCCTGTACGAGATTCTGGCCGGCGAATTACCCGCCGACGCGGGAGACTACGAGTGGGGCAGCACGATTACACCCGCCTATTTTCCGAAAGATTCCAGTCGGTACTTTGATACCGATGCAACCATCGTGGATTGGCTGCGGCAATATACAGAGGTAGAAGAGGAGTCTTACGTGCGAGGGTTCCTCGGGCGGATGCTCTTTACCGGTGAGGAGTCACTGAAGAAGGTGCGGGTTCTCTCCGGGGGCGAGAAGGTGCGGTGCATGCTTTCCAAACTGATGCTCACCGGTCCCAACGCGCTGATCATGGACGAGCCCACCAATCACCTGGACCTCGAGTCGATCACCGCCTTGAACGACGCGCTCATCAACTTCAAGGGGTCGATACTCTTTACCAGCCATGACCACGAGTTCGTGAATACCGTGGCCAACCGCATCATCGAGTTTACCCCCAGCGGCACGATTGACCGGACGATGCCGTTTGACGAATATCTCGCAAGTGACGACGTGAAAGAGCAACGTGATCGGGCGTACCACGGGCACCACGTGGTAGAAATCTGATCGTTTCGTGGGTGCCATGGATTCTGCGGTTCTGTTTCAGGCGAGACGCGCGACACTGTTTCCCCCGATCGCCACAGTCATTATTTTTATCGTTGCCGGGGTCTACGGGATTCTCAATCTGGTAGCCGGATTCGTGCTGATCGGCGTTGTCCAGCTCGCATCAGCATCGCTGGTGGCGGTGGCGCTGACGATCTTGGTTGTACGCCTCCGGCGAAGAGAACCGGTAGAAGAATTCCCTCGGAAGCTTACCTTTGCGGCTACGGTGCTCCTGGCAGTGATGCTGGCGGTTACCGGAGGTGGTCTCAGTGAGGTGACGCCGTTCATGTTTGTGGTGCCTCCGGTGCTGTTCTTTCTGGGAACACAGCGGAGTGCTATCGTCGCGAATCTCCTTCTCGTGGCGGTCCTCGTGGTTTCCGTGGCCAACCCCGGGCTTACCGCCTGGGTCCGCGGTTCCGAACGCAGTTACCACTACTCGATTCTTGTCTCCTATTTGGCGCTCAATCTCTACGTATTTCTGGCGGGAGACTTGCGGGAACGCGCCTACCGCAGGGTCCGATTTCTGGCCTCCCACGATCCGATCACCGGGCTGGAGCGATTTGACACCCATCACACGCAAGAATTGGCTACTCGATACGCGGTACTTATTCAGCTGCGCCAGGTGGAGCAGATTCGTCTCGAAGGGGGTAACCGGTTTGTACAGGAGGTGATGGCGGAGCTTGCCCGACGCCTGTCCCGCCGGCGGGGACCAAGATGTACCCTGTTCTCCTCTAGCGAAACCAGTCTGCTCATGGCGCCGGCATTGTCCGGTCCGGAAGCGTGGTCGGGGTGGATCACCGACACGTTGGATAACCTGACCCGGCCGGTATACGGCGAGGAGCGCAGCTACTCTCCCCGTGTTGCGGTATACGTGGTACCCGATGCTGATCAATTGAGCCGCACCGAACTGTCCGCTCGATTGGAGACAACGATCCAAGGCAATCAGCATCCCGGCCAAGGCGTCGTCTTTTATAATCCCGATATGAGCCACATTCTGCGAGCGCGCGTTGAGATGTCGGACCTGCTGCGGAGCGCACAGAGCCGGGGAGAGCTCCATCTCGTCTATCAGCCGCTGGTAGACTCGATTGACGGCACCGTCGTCGGAGCTGAGGTTCTTATGAGGTGGAACAACCACGCCCTGGGCGGCGTCTCACCGGCGACGTTTATCCCCGTGGCGGAAGAAACCGGCCTCGTTGGGGAGTTTACCGAATGGATGATCGCGACCGCCTGGCGGGAGTCGCGAAACGATCCAGAGCAGCGGTATCGATACCTATCGATCAATATCTCACCTGTTCACATTGAGCAGCCCGATTTCCTGCCGCGCCTGCGCGATCTCATATCGCGCGAGGGTATCGACCCCTCGTATATCAGCATAGAGATCACTGAGGGAGTCTTGCTTCGGGAGTCCCTGAGTAACCAGGATGTCATCAACGAGCTGGTACGGATGGGGTTCTCCCTCTCCATCGATGATTTCGGTACCGGGTATTCCAATTTGACCTACCTGCGGAGACTGGCGGTGGATCGCATCAAGATCGATCGATCCTTTGTGACTGATCTTGTGCATTCCGATGAAACGCGAAACACCCGAGCCACGCCGTTGGTAGAGGCGATGATCTTTATGGCGAAAACTCTGGGTATCGGGACCCTCGCCGAGGGAGTAGAGACCGAAGCGGAAGCGGAGATCCTCCGTGACTTGGGCTGTGAGATGTTTCAGGGATACCTGTTTGGAAAACCCGGAGCAATTGCAAGTAGTGACTACCATGAGGGATCGCAACATGCCGGGTGAAGAGCTTCTGGCGCTGCTGGGGAACCATGCTTCCTGCCGGTCCTACGCCGGCGAGGCGGTGCCGAAAGAACATATTGAGCGCATCGTGGCAAGCGCCCAGCGGGCGGCCACCTCCTCAAACTTGCAGATGTGGACCGCCGTTGTGGTGGAGAATGAGGTAACCCGCCGGCGGTTGGCGACGTTGTGTGGTGATCAAGCGCATATCCGGCAGGCGCCGGTATGTATCGCCTGGTGCGCCGATCGAAGCAGGTTGGACACCGCTGCCGAGCTCCAGGGATACGCACAGAATACGGAGTATCTCGAGAGCTTCCTCGTGGCGGCGGTAGATACGGCGATCGCGATGCAGAATGCCACCCTCGCCGCAGAGGCGAGGGGGTACGGTACGTGCTATATCGGAGGGTTGCGAAACGACACGGCCGCGGTGGCATCCCTCCTGCAACTTCCGCCGCGGGTATTCCCCGTGGCGGGAAAGACCCGGGGGGTGCCCGCGAAGCAGAGCCGACCGCGGCCGCGACTGGAGGTGCCGGCGGGGCCCCATTGGGGCGACTACGGGCGGATCCCGCGGTCGTTGCCTGCCCGCTACCAC
>CAZNRF010000117.1:0-9107 GCA_964575075.1 uncultured Spirochaeta sp.
ACCAAAGACGAAGCCCGCGCCAAGTGTGAGGATGCTCCCTGGAATAAAGAGGACCGTGGCAACGATATATGTCGCCACGAATACCACAATTCCCGCTATACCCTGAGAGTCGATCCACGCGAGCAGCCCTCTCAACAACGCTGGTGCGTCATAGCGAATCGTGACAAAAACCGCAATGGCGGCGATTGCGAGCATGACGCCCGCCCGAATCAGCTTTCCGGTACTCATAGACTGGAAGCTACTTCACTCGAGGCTTCGCGTCAATATTATTTGCACATGCAAACTAGTTTGTTACGATTCTTCGCAGCGCCTTGCGGACATCTCGCCACGAACTGCGCCCGATTCGACGCAGCGCGGTCCGCTGAGCCTTTTTCCACTGCGGAACCGAGGACTGGATCGTCTCGTTTCCTTCATCGCTGAGGCAGTACGTCCGTACGCGCCGGTCTTTACCGGTTTGTACGCAGATCAGACCACGCTTCACCATGAGCTCGGTATTGCGCGATACGGTGCTGGGATCGGCACCGAGTTCCTCGGCGAGCTCACTGGCAGTGGCCGTACGCTTGATCGCCAGCACCACCAAGAGGGCGAACTGGGGCGAAGAGATACCCATATCTCGAAAGGCTTCTTCGTAGATGCGGCCAACGATGCGGTTGGCCTTTCCTATATTGGTAGCAACGCAGTTACTGCGAATCTCGGCGAAATCTTCGGGACTATACTGGTCTTTCTTGCGTTTGTCCGGAGCGTGTGAAAACAAGTTAATCACCTCTGTTGATATTTGGAACGATTCTTAACAAAGATACTCGAGTGTTCGGGCACTGTCCATGCATACACACATAATATATGACATTTCCGGGCGTGTGTTATTCGTCGTTGAAGTTGAGCGCGAAGATTTCCTGCATTCGATTGAGGGCGGCCTGTTCATCACCGCCGTCTACGGTGACGTGGATTGTTGCCCCATAGGGAGCTCCCAGGGACAGAACATCCATGATATTGGAAGCGTCCACCGTTTCTCCGTTCATGGCAAAGCTGATCGATGAGTCCAGGGTCTGTGCGGTTTGCACAATCATCGCAGACGGCCGAGCGTGGATTCCTTTCGGATTGGTAACGGTCAGATCTGCTTCCAACATAACCTACAGTTCGCCATATAACGGATCGTTCTGTCCATATGCCGAAATCACGGAGGCTACCCGCCGGGAAAACTCCTCGGTCTGTTCCGCCACGTGCCGCACGAAACTGTTGTCATCGATGGAGCCGATGGCGGCGTCCATTTCGCGCGGATTGCGGTAGGTGGCGATGCGGAAGGGGTTCTCGTAGTCTTTCCGGCGGCTTTCGTAGACGCGGTCTCGCACCTGTTCCTGAATCTCTACCGCCTTCCGCAGGAATTCGGTTCGATCTGCCGTTGATTCCAGATCTCCGTAGATGAGTTCCGCCACCGCCCAGGCGTGGGTGGTGAGATCCTCGGGATAGCTCTGGTGGAGCTCATCGTAGCGGCGGTGTATGTCGTGCCATGACGCGAGCGTACCGGTGGCGATGTCCCGGCGCAGGGCGTCTACATCCGCCTCCGGGACGAGTTGCCCACCGAGGTTCACCCACGCCGAGACGCGCGCCTCGCCGCTTCGCCCGGCGCCCTCGGGGTCGGCGGCGATGTGGGATGCGGCGTAGTGGTGCAGCATCTCTCCGTAGGCGACCCAGCTTTCCCGGACGTGGTTAATCGCCGTGGGCTGCCGGGTTTTCTCAATTCCGGTGACCAGCAGCGGTTCCGCAATTGCTGAGGAGGGATCCTCCAGCATGCGCCGCCCCTCATCCCGGAGATGCTGGTGTTCCGAATTACCCATCATTCCCGCCACCAGCTGAGGGTATGACCCATACCCGGCTTTCCAGCTGAGTTCCGCGTTATGGGCCGCGGCCCCCGTCCACACTTCCAGCAGGGTGCGGGCGGCGATGATCTCCTCCACCGTGTCCGGGGCGAGGGCATCGTGCTGCAGATGTTGCGTCCGGTGAATCCGGGCATCCCGCGCCGCAAACTTCCAGCTGTTGCGGGCAAGGGCGTACATGTTGCGCATCCACCAGAACGCCGGCGTCACCTCCAACCGGCGCTCCCCTACATTGTGCGAAAGGAGCGCGAAGGGAAGCGGCAGATCGATCTCCGCCGGGTAGTCGCCCTTGGCGATCAGCGTAAATGAGGCGAAGCGGGAGGAGTGCTTCAGCGTGGTGCTGAGACCCGGCCAGAACCCCCGGCCGGCGATAATCTCGTTGTCGTTGCTGCGGCTGTTGTGGTTGGACCCGATCGTGGCGCCGGCGGCGATATTGCTCTGGCCGCCCACCATCGCCGCCACGAGAAACGAGTTATTGTGGTGCTGCTCATGGGCGGGGAAGATCAGGTTGTTCAAGAGCTCGCAACAGGAGACGGTGCTGTTATCTCCCAGGAACGAGTGAATCAGTCGGGCGCCGTACTTCAGGTTGCTGTTATTGCCCATAATAAAGCGCACCGCCTTGCAGCCGTAAAAGATGCGACAGCCGTACCCGATGATCCCGTTTACCAGCTCCACGCCTTCGCCGATCTGCGTGGGTTCCTGAGCGTCGGAGTTGATCGTCAGGTTCTTGAGTTTGTTGGCGCCTTTGATGTAGCAGTGACCGCCGGTCTTTACGTCCTTTACGATCCGGGTGTTCTTGAGCACGTTCTGCTCCCCGATCTCGCCATAGTACCCGCGGCGACCGTCGATATTCTCCTGGGTGAGCTGCAGAAGTCGCGATTGCAGGCGATCGTCTTCCCGGTAGCGCGCCCAGAGATAGGCATCCGCCGTTGTCATGCCGTCAAAGGGGGCAATGGCGCGGCTGCCGGTCTCATTAATGACGTCCAGCGTCACGCGAACCTCTTCGTCTTCACCATCCTTTACGACGCCGTTGCCGAACTTGGCGTGGTTACTGACGTGCATCTCGTCCACGTTAGTGAGTATCGAGCGGTCGCCGATGATGTAGTGGGCGAGATAGTGCACGTTATGCAGCGCCGCGTGGTCTCCGATATCACAGGAGACGATGCGGCAGTTGGTGATACCCACCGGGAGTTTCAGATCGTGGTGCTCGAGGACCGCGTCCTCCACCGCGCCGATCCTCACAAGCCCGAAAAACGAACTGTGCAGAATCTGGTGCGGATCAAAGCGATCGGTGACGCGGATGTCCTTCCAGTCGTCGGCGGTATTGCCGTTCTTGACCAGCGTTTCGATTTCGGCGGTGGTAAGCGGGCGCCACGGTCGATCGGCATGGACCCATTGGGTGTTGCGGATCGTGTACTGGTCGCCGCCGGCGGGAACGTGCTCCGGTGGCAAAAAGTCGGAAGCGATGGAACGGGCGGGCAACAGATGAACGGTATCCATGTCCCGTATTATTTCACAGATTGCGCCAGCTGTGCTCGGGCTCGTACCCCAGCTCCGCCCGAGCCCGATCGATCGACAAGAGCGTTTCGTAGGTATCCAGTTCCTTGGTGATGGGAACCTCCGGAAACCGTTCGCGCATAAGCTCGGCGCTGGGCCGGTCCATTACCGTGTCGGCGGCGGCGATTACGTAATACGGCGCCCCCGTTACCTCCGCTTCCAGTGCCCGGCGGCAACTCTGCGCCACATCCCGGGCGTCAACATAGCCCCATAGGTTCCACTTGCGCAGCTCCGGGTTCTTCTGGTACTCCCAAAAGTAGACATAGTCTTCGGGGGCAATGATGTTCGACAATCGCAGGCCAACAATCGGCATGTCGTGCCATCGGGAGAACTGGCGCGCCATCTCCTCCGAGACAACCTTAGACAGGGCGTAGGTGAACTCCGGATAGGTGTGGTTCTCATCCACCGGGGCGTAGTCCGGAGCACGATCGAAGGGCAGGCCCAGGGCGGTCTCGCTGGAGGCCCACACCACGCGCTGGAGATTCATCGCCGCCGCTGCGGTAAACACGTTGAAAGTAGACATGGTATTAATCCGAAACGTCTCCGCATCGGTCACCATGTATGGCGCGGGAATCGCCGCAAGATGTACCACCGCATCCGCTCCATGGAGCACTTCCATCGCCTGACCCAGATCGGTCAAGTCCGCCCGGCGGATTGAGTGATTGGCGGGGTCCAACGGCGCGGCGATGTCTACCCGCAGCACCTCGTAGCCCTCGCCGTGCAGGTGATCCACCACAAAGCGCCCAGCCTTCCCCTCACTTCCCGTAACCACAACGCGTTGTATCGCCATAGATGCCCTCCTGAACTACCACCGTACCGCCGCCGGCGGGAACAGGCAAGTGAAAACTGTATTGCATTCCTATGCATATGCATCTACAGTGATCTTCACCATGAACAGCACCAAAATTCAGTTTACCAATGAACGCGGAATGGACCTGGCCGGGCGGATCGAGCTTCCTGAAACCGGCTCACCCCGGGCGTGGGTGATCTTCGCCCACTGCTTTACCTGCACGAAGAATCTCTCCGCCGTGCGCCGCATCTCCCGGGGACTCACCGAAGAAGGACTGGGTGTGTTGAGCTTTGACTTTACCGGTCTCGGTGACAGTGAAGGGGAGTTTGCCGAGAGCTCCTTCGCTACGCAGGCGGCAGATCTGCTTTCGGCGGTGGAATACCTGAAAGACACCTACGGAACGGGCCCGGCGATTATGGTGGGGCATTCCCTCGGTGGCACCGCCACCCTCTACGCCGCCCGGGAGGTAGACGGCCTTGCCGGCGTTGCCACTATCGGGGCGCCCTCGGATCCCGCCCACGTCACCAACCTCTTCGATTGTGAGCTGGAGGAGATCGAGCAGACCGGGGAGGCGCGCGTCTCCATCGGCGGCCGGCCGTTTTCGATCCGCAAAGAGTTCGTGGACGACCTCAAGGCGCATCCTCCCTCGCAGTGGCTCGGCTCGCTGCGCACGCGGCTGCTCATCTTTCACAGCCCCGTGGACCAGGTGGTGGACATTTCCAGCGCGCGGGATATTTACACCGCCGTGAAGCATCCCAAGAGTTTCGTCTCCCTCGACCAGGCGGACCATTTGCTCTCCCGTCCCGCCGACGCTCGCCACGTGGCGCGGGTGCTGGCGGCGTGGGCCGACTCGTTCCTGCCGGAGGCCGCCGCTCCCACAGACACCGCTGATTCACCACTCCAACCCGCCGACGGCTACCAAATTGCCGCCCGCATGGGGAAGACCAAATATAAGGTGGAAATGACCAACGGCCGCCACCACGTGCTCGCCGACGAACCGGCGGACGTCCACGGCGGTGACCTCGGGGGCAATCCCTTCGACTATCTCCTGTGGAGCCTGGCGGCGTGCACCGTCATGACCGTGCGCATGTACGCCGACCGCAAGGAGTGGCCGTTGGACGCCGTGTTTGCTCAGCTCTCGTACCAAAAAGTAAAAATGGAAGAGCTCGGCCAGGGCACGGATATCGAAATTGAACTGACGTTCACCGGAGACCTGGATTCTGAACAGGAAGCTCGCCTGGTTGAGATGGCGCACCGTTGTCCCGTGCACCGCACGCTCATCGGGCCGATCCGGGTGCGGATCAACCCGTAGAGACGTAGTCCAGAAACGCCTCGATTTCCGCCTCGATCTCAGTGTGATCAGTGAGGCCGGTTCGCAGGGCATCCGGTATCGGCTTGGCTGCTCCTGCTAAGAGGCCCAGCACCATGCCGCGGTGGACGTTGTCGCCGCCGGCGTTGGCGTTGGCCAGGAGCGCGGCTTCGGGATCAAAGCCGTGGCGGTGCGCGATAGAGAGCATCAGCGGGAGGCCGTGCTCGGGATAGCAGGCGGTGGCAAACACCGCGCGCACCACGTCCTCCTCCTCCGTCTTCTCGTTCAGTTCCGCTACGTCAAACTCCTCGTCGTGGAGCTCGGTATGAAACCGCCACATTTCATCCCGCGGAATTCCGCCGGGGCCGCCGTGGTCCCGGTACTGTTTGTATAGTTCCTCCCCGGTAACCGTGGGCACCCGCACCCGCCGGGCATACTCGGAGACCGTCTCCCGGGGATCGGCTCCGGTTACCAGCGCCCGGAACAACGGAAGCAGTACCGACAGGGCGCTGATATTGTTTTCTGAGCGGTGGGTCAGGTTGTGGTGCTCGATCGCGAATCCCGCCGCCTGGTAGTCGCTGCCGTACAACAGACTGAGTACCAGCGGACGGATCAGTCCGCCGTGGCTGCCGATCGACCACACTCGGCGTTGGTAGTCGGCGGAGGCATACGCCGGCGTACCGCGCGTCCAATTCTCGAACCAGTGGCGCACGTAGATTTCCGAGTAGGGATCGCGGTTGCGCCCGGGGGTGGTCATGTGCTCCACAAACTCGTTAAGAAACGCGTCCTGGTCGTACCCGCGGTGAGCAACGATGCTGCGCATGAGTACCCGCACCAGGTGAGCCGCCAGCGTGTTGTCGCCGGCGCCGAGACCGTGGTGGTAGTGGTAGCGCTGGTCTTCGGCGGCCACGGCGTTTCCATGTTCGCTCTCGCGTTCACCCAGGTTGATCTCCAGAGGGCTGTAGGAAGCATCGTAAAACCGGGAGTGGTTGTGGAGGATGTCGTAGGGGCGTCCCAGCCGCTCGGCGCTCTCCACGTCCGGGTTATATGACATCCCCACCATGAATGCTTCCGGGTGCGGGTGCAGCGGCGCTTCATAGCGGCGGACGCCGCCATCGAAGTCGCGGCGGATATTCTTGAGGCTGTAGTACCAGTGTACCGGCATCGCCAGGGCGTCGCCGGCAAACAGGCCCCACAGAGCGTTGCGGGCTCGATCTCTCGTGTTCATAGCCGGTAAATTACGGGTATGTTGCTTGTATAGTCAATTAAATTGATCACCAACCCTTCACGAACTGGTTAGGTATATGTATATTCAAGTAACAGAAACACGATTCAGAAAGGAGTCACATCATGGCAAAGCTTGCAGTCGTAATTCTCTGTGACACGGAGACCCACGCCGATCACGGTCGGCTTACCAACGCCCTGGAGCTGGTAAAGGAAACCAATCAGGAGGGCGGCGACGCGCGCATCGTCTTCGACGGCGCCGGAACTCGCTGGGTTCCCTACCTTACCTCGGACGACGGGCCCATGGGCAAGATGTTCCAGTCGGTAAAGTCCGCCGTGGATGGGGCGTGTTCATTCTGCTCGGCGGCGTTTGAGGTCAAGGCTGAAATCCAAAAGACGGACATTCCGCTGCTCAGCGATTTCGAGGGACATCCCTCACTGCACGGGTACATCGCCAAGGGGTATCAGATTATCACGTTCTGAACGCAGAGGATTAGGCCAGGATATGGGCGCCAAGAATCTGTTCGGTGGTCTCGTCGATCATCACTTTGTAGGTGACGTCGGTGGCGTCCAGATTGCGGCGAGTAAAACTTCCGAGAAAGGTGATCACATAATTTGTGCAAATTGCGTGATCGGAGTACACTGTATTTGTGATAATCAGAGCAATCGATATCGTAGAGCTGCTACGCCCGAATAAGGTGCTCATTCTGTACGGTCCGCGGCAGGTTGGTAAAACCACGCTGGTTCACCATTACCTGTCCACGGCGCCCGCGTTTCCCGGTGGCGTGATTACCCAGACCGGTGATGATATACCCTTCTCGAACCAGTTCGCTCAGTGTGATCTGCATTTTTTTCGTTCCACGATCCCCGAGGAGAGTCTCCTCTTTATCGATGAGGCGCACAGAATTCCTGAAATCGGTCGAGGGATCAAGCTCATCGTCGACAATATCCCTGGTGTCAGCGTCATCGTTACCGGTTCGTCTTCCTTCGACTTGCGGCAATCTACCGGTGAAGCGCTCACCGGGCGCAAAACGGTCGCGACCCTGTATCCTGTTTCGATTCAGGAGACCCTTTCCACCACGAACCGATGGGACCTTCCACGAAATCTGCCGGACTACCTGCGGTTTGGTATGTACCCGGCTGTGGTGGCCGCGGCTACTTACCAGGAGAAGGAGGCGATCGTCCGTGAACTGGCCGGATCGTATCTGCTCAAGGATATTCTCGATTTCGATAAAATCAAGGACTCAAAAAAGATATTCGACGTGCTGCGCCTGTTGGCGTTTCAGGTTGGAAGTCAGGTGTCCACCCAGGAGATTGGAAACACGGTCGGTATAGACAAAAACACCGTCGCACGCTACCTGGATCTGCTGGAAAAATCCTTTGTCTTGTATCGCCTGGACGGCTTTTCCCGCAATCTCCGCAAGGAGGTCAGTAAAATGAGCAAGTACTACTTCTACGATCTGGGAATCCGAAACGCCCTTATCTCCAACTTCAATGAAATCGACCTGCGCAACGACCATGGTCAATTGTGGGAGAACTTCGTTGTTATGGAGCGGATTAAACACCTGTCGTACACCGGGCAGTCTGCGAACTGTTACTTCTGGCGCACGTACAATAAGAAGGAACTTGACTGGGTCGAGGAAACCGGCGGGCATCTGCACGGATACGAGTTCAAATGGAAGAGTTCATCGGTCAAACCACCCCGGGACTGGCTGGAGACGTACCCGGAAGCCGACTTTCACGTCATTCACCCCGAGAATTATCTCGCCTTTGTAACTCCCGCGCGGAGTTAACCGGACTCCACCCGATTTCGACCGAGCTCCTTCGCCAGATACAGACGATCATCGGCGATACGAATGAGATCCTCCGCATCCCGTGCTTCCGGTGATGAGGCAACACCAAAGCTGGCGGTCACGGGAGGGTGATTTCCAGAAGGCCGTGCTTCCACGAGACTCCGAAGCCGCTCCGCCAACGCCCGGGCGTGATCGAGATCGGTCTCCGGGCAGATGATGAGAAACTCTTCTCCACCCCACCGGCCGCAGGTATCTACCTCTCGAACGTTCTCGGCGAGGACCCCGGCGATGTCTTTCAGAATAAGGTCGCTGGCGTGATGCCCGCGGCTATCATTGACGAGTTTGAAGTGGTCGATATCGACGATGATGAGAGAGTATTCCGCCTCGTATCTCGTGGACCAGGCGTGGGTCTCTTCCAGAACCGAGTCGAGCTTGCGGCGATTGTATAGCGCGGTGAGCCGGTCGCGAATCGAAAGGTCTTCCAGCTCTCTGTTTTTCTCCTCGATCGTTCGGGTCTTACAGAAGTCTGAAACAAACGAGCGGTACATTATCACCGATAT
>CAZNRF010000118.1:0-9088 GCA_964575075.1 uncultured Spirochaeta sp.
AGGCGGAGATCGGCTCACATATCCAGCGCATCTCGGCCCGCTATTCAGCATCCGGAGGGGGTTCCGTAGAGTTATTCTGTGCCCTCCGCCGGGGTGAACCCGTTCTCCGCGTTCGTGCGGTCATCGATAACCGTTCGACCAACCGCCGCTATCAGATCCGTCTGAGGCTCCCGCAACACGCGGAAGAGCACTATAGTGATACTCCCTTCGACATGGTTCGGCGAACCAACCAACGCGATCGCTTCCACTGGACCGCGCCGCGGACGGAGGCTCCCGAGTCCTCCGCTCCCACGGCGTCCTTTGTATGGTCCGGGGGCATCACACTGCTACACGACGGGCTCCATGAGTATGAGTTTGCCCCGGGCCCGGCGGAGGCGTCGGAAGATCTACCCGGTGTCGACGGGGCAATCTATCTCACCCTGCTGCGCGGCACCGGCATGTTGTCCAAAGGATCGTTGCCGAATCGCGGGGGTGGGGCGGGCCCCCACATAGCCACACCGGAAGGCCAATGCCTGGGAACGTTCGCCGCGGAACTCGCCATCGCCATGTGCGAGCGACGTGAAGCGCCGGCGCTGGCGAGACGGTTTCTGCAACCGGCGATTTCGCACCAAGGTACGCTCCCGATCGCTGAAACGTGTCCGATATCCCTGGACAACCGACAACTGATTATGAGCGCGTGTTACCGGATGGATGATCGGCTACGCCTGTTGCGTCTCTGGAACTCCGGCGATGAAACGGAGCAGGGCATGCTTCGGTTTCCCGCCCCCGTGACGTATTGCGAGATCACCCTGGAGGAGGAGCGTGCGTATCGGTCGGGCGGAAGCCCGTCCACGGACCGTCCTTCGAACTGGTCAACAAAACCATCGCGGGACGTGCGCGTTCAGTTAGCTCCAAAGCAGATCTATACCATCATGTATGAAGAGGCCACCCTGTGAAGCTTGTATATGTACCACTCGACGAGCGCCCCTGCAACGTCATGTTCCCGAGAATGCAACTACCCCGGAGAGGGGGTGTCATTCTCTCCACTCCTCCTCGGGATATGCTGGGGTACAAGAAACGTCCCGCCCGCACCGACCTCATCGCAGGATGGCTGGAGAGCGAGATTGGCACGGCGGACGCATTGATCCTACCACTGGAGATCGTTCTCTATGGGGGACTCATTCCGTCCCGTATTCACACCTTGTCGGAAGAAGAGCTGGAACGGCGGCTCACATGGCTGCACCGTCTCGTGCGGCGCGCCACGAGTAACGGATGTCGCGTATACCTCTACGGGATGATCATGCGCACCCCGGCATACTCATCTTCCGAGGAAGAACCCGACTACTACGCCGTATACGGAAAACCGCTCTTCCGGCGCGGATATCTCAGTCACAAGGAAGAGATGGTGGGGTTGCATCCTCGGGAGCGGGCGGAACTGGCGGAGGAGGTTGAAAAGATACCGGAGGACGTCATCACGGACTATGAGACGCGGCGACGGCTGAATCACAGTGCCTTGCAGAGAATTCTCGAGTTTGTCGCTGAGGGATTGCTGGAACGCCTCATACTCCCGGAGGATGACACCGCCCCGTACGGATATGGCCCACGAGAAAAGCTATCCCTTCAGCGATCCATTGAGAAGCTTCAGATCAGCGATCGAGTCTACAGCTATCCCGGAGCCGATGAAGTTGGAACGCTCCTGGTGGCGGCGGCGGCGTTGGCGGCAACAGGGAAGCGCCTCGCGGTTGCCCCGGTGTATATGGATCAGGAAGCATCCAAGCTGACACCGAAATACGAAAGTCAGCCTCTCAGCGAGAGCGTGAGGTCGCAGATCAGGGCAATGGGGGCTGTTCCCGTGGAGGAACCGGCAGCAGCGGATTTCGTTCTCGCCTTGAATTGTTGTTCCGAGGAGATGGGCGAAGCGTGGAATCAGAAACCGAGCGATCTATGCGCGCTGCGGCAAGTGGGGTTTATGGACGCCCTCCACGCGATCGCCGACGAACACCAATTGATGATTGCCATGGCGGATTGTGCCAGCGCCAACGGCGGGACTACGGCGCTCATTGAAGCGATTGAACGCAAGCAGTTGTGGGACGATTTCTGTGGATATGCCGGATGGAACACCACGGGAAACACCGTTGGAACGGCTTTGGCGCAAGGAGCGCTGTACCGTCTCTTTGGTGACCAGGAAACCCGTCGAGACAACCTCGTCTATCGCCTGTTGGATGACTGGGCGTATCAGGCGGTAGTCAGACAAGAACTGGCGCAGCACCCGAACGGCTTTGATTCCATCGCCCTGGGCAGCAAAATTCAAGACGCCCGGGAGATAGCCCGGGGGGCGTTGAATCGGCTGTGGACCAGAACGTTCTCGGGAGAGGGGTTGCCTACATCGCCGGGACTGGAATCGGTCGATTTCCCGTGGGATCGGCTGTTTGAGATCGAGTTACATCTATCGCCTACGGTAACGACGAAAGAGTAAGTTTGACCGGGACGGATTCTCTGGGACGTCCCCAACTCGATCTGCCACGCCGCTTTCGGACACATTGATCCTATTGACATCCGACCAAAATGACTACATCATGACTATATGAAGACCATTGGCGTTGCTGAATTGAAGGCACATCTGAGTCGCGAGTTGCGGCGCGTATCCGCGGGAGAATCCCTGACGGTTACCGATCATTCCCGGGCTGTCGCCGTGCTCGGCCCCGTGCCCGAGGGTGTGGCAAAGCTGCGCCCCGCTTCGAGACCTCTGGAACTCCCGGAGGTGTCTGCGCTCATCTCAAGGGATCCCCTGGACCACCTCGCCGCGGAGCGGGGAGACCGGTGACCGCCTATCTCGATTCTTCCGTGGCGCTGCGCTACATCCTCGCCGGGGAGGTGACCATCCGCCATGTCTTGGAATACCCCCGGGTTATCTCGAGCGAGCTTTTGGACATCGAGTGCCGAAGGGTGATTCAGCGGGTGAGGATGCATCGGGAACTGACCGATGACGGCGTGGTGGAAGCGTTTCGGAGACTGGAGGGCCTGCTTGCCGGCATTGATCTGATGGAGCTGTCCCGGGAGGTCAAGCTCCGCGCGGCGGAGAGCTTCCCGGTAGTGGTGGGCACGCTGGACGCGTTCCACATTGCAACCGCGCTCCTGTGGGCCCGGGACTCCGCAGGTGAGGCCGGTATTACCGAAAATGTCCATGTCTTCTCCTATGACGCGGCCCTCAACAGTTGCGCCCGCACGGTGGGACTGACCGCCCGCCTGGAACATCATCGGAGGGGTTCAGAGGCATGACAACCGATTTCACGTTTGTCCTCGACCCAGCGGGTGAGCTGCCGGTGCTTTCGGTGGAGAACGGCCGTGGCACGGGAACGCTGCCCGATTACCGCTCCTATTCCGGGGCGGTGCGGCGGGCGCTGCAGGAGTTCTCGCTGCTCCTGGACAGGCAATCCCGGGTGCTCTCCTGGGACATGGATATTGCGCCGGGGGATCACGTTCTGTATGACCCCGGAGGAAGGATGGTCGCGATTGCCGCGGCGTCGGGACGGTTGCGGACCACGTCCGGGGCAGCGGTGACTCCGCAGACCGACCGGGTTCAGGTCATGGTTTCGGTGGTGCCGGCGGAAGATGGATCATTTCGCGTGAGCCCGGAGATTACTGGGAGTTTCGAAGACGGGGTGGACGCCGACACCGGACCAAGCGATACCCTTAATGCGGTAGCTCCGGACTATGTCCTGGCGGGGGATCGGCTGGTGCCGTGCGAGGATTTGGGCGCTCACTGGAAACAGGTAGCGACGATCGGGAGACGGGTCAAGCGGGAGGAACTGCCGCTCTACCTGTCACTGATTCTTTCCCGACTTCCCGGACTTGGGATCGACTATCGGGGGTTCAGAACGGTTGCCACCACGCCCCGGACCGCCGTGCCGGGCCTCCTCTTCCAGGAGATCGACGCCTACGGCTTTCTCCATATCCTGCCGGTGTCTACGCTCCCGGGATATCCCCCCGGATTCTTCGAGGAGCAGGAGATTATCAAGGTTGTAGAGATCGATGAGCACGAACACGAGATCTTCCTTTCGGAAGTCGTGTTTCCCCGCTCTCCGGTGGAGACGTTTCGCGGTCTCATCAAGAGGGAGGGTAAGACCGTTTGGGCTCAGGTGATGGAGGAGGATGGTCGGTTTATTCTTGCTCCTGAATACGCAGGTGATTTTCTCGGTCGAAACATGGGGCAGTTGGTAACCTCGTTCTCGCTCTTTCAGGCGGAGAAGCTCTCCCATTACAAGATTCGCCACGTGAATCCGCCGATTCGACTCAAATTGGACCACGGAATCGATTTCCTTGAGGGCACCGCTTTTGTAGAGATCGATGAGACGTCTTGGTCCTGGAGCAGCTTCCTTGCCGAATACCGGAAGCACGGCTGCATTTCTCTCCCGGACGACACGCGAGTGTTCCCGTCGCCCGCGTCGATGGAGCGGTTTGAGCGGCTGATCCGTCTGGTGAAAGACTCCGGAGTGGGATCTGACGAGCCGGAGAGCCGTATCGGAATCTCCTTTTTTGATCTGATGATGTTCAACCTGAGCGAGGAGATTGCGGCTCCCCCGGATCTGCGACGACGGATCGAATCCTTCTACATGGGTTTCAATGACGTGGCCCGGAAGGGCGGTGACTTCGGCCTGGCCGAGAGCGCCCTCAGGCCGTACCAGACCTATGGAGTCCAGTGGATGGAACACCTCTGCGACCACCAAATTGGTGGCTGCCTGGCGGACGAGATGGGCTTGGGTAAAACCGTTCAGGTGATCTCTCTTCTGCGGAGGGCCTTTCAAAATACCCTGGACGGGCCGGTTCTGATAATCGCTCCGCGCTCGTTGATCTGGAACTGGGCGCAGGAGCTGGAGCGCTTTGCTCCGGAGCTTCCGGTGTATATCCATTACGGTCCCGGTCGCAGTCAGGACAGCATACATGCCATGGATACGCAGGTTGTTCTCACTACGTATTCTACCACGCGGATAGATATCGAAGAGCTCCTGCCGATTGAGTTCTCTTATCTCATTCTGGATGAGTCGCAACATATCAAGAATCTCAACGCCAAACGGACGATGGCGATTCTGGGGTTGAACGCTCGTCATCGCCTGGCCTTGAGTGGCACTCCCGTGGAAAACAACCTATCCGAGCTGTTTAGTCTGTTCCGCTTTCTCAATCCGTCGTTCTTCGGCAGCAAAGCCCGGTTTTCCCGGGAATACGGAAAGCCGATCCAGGAAGAGAAGAACGATCAGGTACTGAAGGAGCTCAAGCAGAAGATCTATCCATTTATGCTGCGCAGGTTGAAGCAGGACGTCCTTACGGACCTCCCGGAGAAGAGTGAACAGACTCTCCTTGTAGATTTGGACGCGGAGCACTTAGAGATCTATCACCGCCGGAGAAGCTACCTCAAAGAGAAGATCCAGGAGGCGATTGAGAAGAACGGCATCTTGAAGTCGTCCTTTCTCATCCTGCAGGCGATGACGGAGTTGCGACGGTTAGCGGGGATTCCCGAAGAGGACGGAGAGTATCCGGGGCGATCCGCGAAGCGGGAACAGTTGATCGACATGATTACGGAGATCCGGGAGAACGGTCACAAGTGTCTGGTCTTTACCAATTTTCTTGCGGCGGTGGACACCATCTCCTCCGATCTCCAGCAGGTGGGAGTACGCAGTCTGGTAATGACCGGGGCCACCGGCAACCGGCAGGAACTTGTTCACCGCTTTCAAACCGATCCGGAGATCGGCGCGTTTATTGTGACGCTCAAGACGGGCGGGGTCGGCCTCAATCTTACCGCCGCCGACTATGTCTTCATCTACGATCCTTGGTGGAATCGGGCGGCCGAAAGTCAGGCGGTAGACCGGACGCACCGGATTGGTCAACAAAACCCGGTTTTCTCCTATCGGATTATCGCGCGGGACACGATTGAAGAAAAGATGCTCCAACTGCAGCAGCAAAAGGCGGAGCTTACCTCTGCCATTCTCTCCTCCGACAGCGAAGCGATGAAAGCCCTCAGTGAGGAGGATCTGCGGTTCCTCCTGGAAGGATAAGCGCGGCACCATGGGATACAAGAAGGATCAGAAGAAAGAGAATACCGATCTCTTCGGAAATCCCATTTCGGAGCCGGCGCCGGATCCTGCCACCTTCATATCCCCTGAGATGGAGAAGTATCGGGCCCAGGTGGGTCGGTTTACCGTGCAGGAGCTCCAAGGTATCCGCAAGAGTCTGGGGTTTGAGTTCAAGACGGGGAACAAGGCTGCTCTGGTATCGGCAACTTTGGGATTCGTATCCCTGCTCCATCGGGAAGAACACTTTGACCAGTGGTTTGCGTCTCTTCCGGCCTATCTGTCACTGGCCCTCACGGACGCGACGTTTCGGGGGTACGTCGAGGCGGAGAGGGTGCAAGCAGTGGCGGGAAAGCCGGTGGCGGCAGGCCCACGATACTATGAATCCGGCTATCAAAGAACCAATCCAAACCTCCGTCTTGGAATGTTTGAACTCTACCGGAGTTACGGTCACCTGTTGCTCGTCATGCCTCCCCTGTTTCGGCGTCTATTGTCGTCGGTGTTGCCGGCTCCTCCTCAGTACGGCGTTGGACCGTGCGCGGACCAGGATGTGCGTGGGTGGTCTGCTGGAGAGACGCTTTCCGAGTCACTGCCGCTTCTCTTCACGTCCCTGGAGCCGTTGCTGCGGGACCGCAGTATCCATGAGAAGATCCTGCGCCGAGGGCTCAACAAGTCCGACATCAAGGAGCTGAGAAAACGCAGCGCATTTCCCTCGTTTCCGGTGGGATCCCGGACGGGAATAGACCCGATAGATCTGATCGCGCGATTCGTGATGATCGACCCAAAGCAACTGGAGCGTGCCCCGACGACGGATATCCGAGACTTTGTCAAGGATTTGGTAACGACATTCTTTACGATTCCTGATTCGGGGAAGGTTGTCAGCCACTACCTGCTCATCGATTCCAATTTTGAGTTTTCCGCGCTGTGCCCACACTTGAGTCGGGGACCCGGTTCGAGCCGATACGGAGCTGATTTCTATCCCCATCCGGTCGCGAGGTCCGTATACTTTGAGCTGCTCAAGCTTATAGCGAACGCGGGCAGTTGGTTCGATGCAGATGAAATGGCCGAGAGCATTCGCATGCAGGCGGTCACGTTTCGCCTCTTTAGAGAGGATTCCGCTGCAACCGAGCTCTTGTTGAAGGGAGCGGCGCTGGACCTGCCGGAGGGCCGGATCGAGCTTGAACGTTGGGAGAGGGGGTTTGTACCGGACGTCTACTTAGTGCACCATCTCGTTACGAAACCCCTTCTGAAGAGTTACTGCTACCTCATGGCCGCTTTGGGCGTGTTGGAAATCACGGAAACGGAACCGGAGCAGCGCCTTACTCGGAAGGATAAGCTCGTCCCCATATCCCCGGCGGACGGTCTCACCCGGGTGCGAATTACCCCCTTTGGAGCGTGGTGCCTTGGCGTTTCGCAGGAGAAGCCCGAACTATCGGAGGTTTACTATGAAGCGATCGCCGACCGGGCGCTTCCCCTCATTACCTATCGGGGCCAGTCGCTGGAGTGCAAAGTGTTCCTGGAGCGAATCGGAGATCTGATTGGGGAAGATCGCTACCGGGTGAGCGAGGCGAGTTTTATTCGCGATTGCGGATCGCCGGCTGATATCGAACACCGCATCGGTGAGTTCCACCGACTCATCGCGAAGGAACCCGCTCGTCACTGGGAGGAGCTCTTTTCCCGGATCCGGGACCGGGCGCGCCTTTTTGAGCAGGAGGAGCCCTGTGTGATGATCCAGCTTCCCCAGGATCCGGCGCTGCGCCGTCTGTTTCTGGAAGACGTCAAGCTCGCATCGCTCGTTGTTCGGGCCGAGGGAGGCCGGATCGTGGTACCCCAATCCAATTATAAGAAGCTTCGCAAGGTACTGGAGGAGTACGGGGTATTGAAGGGATAGGCCCTTCGGCAATGCCGTGCCGCTCGACCGGGATATCCGCCACGTGCCACCGCGATCACCGCCATCACCGTGATCACCGCGAGGGCAGCATGCGCAGGCTGTGCAGGATCGTGTCGAAGATCGGTAGGTACTCCTCCGCCAGGGGGAGCAGGGTTGCGGCGTTTATGAGGTACAGGTGGTAGCGGTCCATGAGACCGAGGGCCTGCAATTGCGCGAAGGCGTGTCCCGTGTCCGACCCGCAGCTATACCACACCGCGTGGATATCCACGAAGCTCGAGAGCGTGAAGCGTTCCACGCTTCGCAGCGAGAAATCAGGCAGGGATGCTTCCAGGCGCGCCCGGGAGGCGTCGCAGAACTCCTGGAACCCGTCCGGGCCGAAGCCCTCCGGCTCGCCGAGGCTGATACTGAAGGTGGACCGGTGGTTGTCGTACTGCGCCGCCGGGGGAGCAAAGAACCGCACGTGATGGTCTACCACTTCTGACATCTCCCACGGGGTGGGGACCAGCGCGGAGATGCGCGTGCCGGCGTGGGCAACGCTCGTCCAATTCCCGATCCCGCTCATGACGCTGCTCCGGTGGCCGGAATGAGGATGAAGCGAGCGGAATCACCGGCGTGGTCAAAGGCGGGGAGGTACTCCGCGTCCCGGCTCGCCGGTGCCAGACACGTAATCGAAAAGACCACGTTGGCGAGCTGGGCAAACGTCTCGTGGCGAACGACGTCGATCTCGGCTTCATCATCATAATAGGTGAGCACCTGCCGCACGGCGGGGGCGCCGTCGATCTCGCATTCCCGGCGGTGTTGCACGGTGCGGGGGCCGGTGCGGGCTGCGGCTGGGTCCGAACCCTGGACTGGTCTCTCGGCGGAGGCGCGTGCGATCGCCCGGTAGGCCTCCGGCGACGACTCAGGCACCGCAGTCATTTTGGTCATGACCCGCGCGCCGGGGGAATCGTCCGCGTCGTCTGACTCATCGTCATCATCCAGATCGTCGGCGTAGATCGCGCTGTGCGTATCGGGGTCCTCAAACTGCTCCTCAAATCCCACGGGAAGCTCGATGGAAACGCGGGTCTCCCAACTAAAAAAATGGATGTACTCGGGTGTCGCCATACCAGAACTATAGGGCGGCCGGCGGCGGGGCGCAAGTAGATTGCTCCCG
>CAZNRF010000119.1:0-9083 GCA_964575075.1 uncultured Spirochaeta sp.
CATTACTTTATTTGGCGACCGGCGGCATCGAGTGGGAACTCGAAGTGAGCGCCACCACCTTCCAGGCCGCGCTGGGCCTGAACTCATCCCTTCGGCAGCGCTTCCTTGTGCATCTTCACACCCGGGAGGACATCCTCAAGCTGTACGGATTTCACACCTCCGCGGAGCGTGCCGCCTTCCGAGAGCTGCTCAAAGTGGCCGGAATTGGACCAAAGCAGGCGCTCCGTATCCTTTCGGGAACCACCGTTGCCGCCCTGACGGAACTTCTGGAGCAGGAAGACGTCGATGCCCTTACCCGTATTCCCGGGTTAGGGCGCAAAACCGCCCAGAAGATGATTCTCCAGCTCAAAGGCCATCTGGCGCTGGAGTCGGATCAGGACTCCGGGAAAGAGCGCGCTACCGGTACTCCGGGAGACGATTTGGTGGCGGCCCTCGTTGATATGGGCTTCGATCGCTCAGCATCTCGCGACGCGTTGAAGCGTATCGCCGAAGAGCTCTCCGGCGAAGCCGGGGAGGATCCGGACGAACAGGAACTGTTTCGCCGGGCGATCGTCGCCCTGAGTGGCAGCTGAGGGTTTTGCGCTATGGAAGAGCATCCGGCACATCCTGAGTTCACCGAGTCCGACACCTTTGAACACCAGCTCCGGCCGCAGTTTCTTGCGGATTTCCTCGGTCAGGAGCAAGTCAAGTCCAATCTTTCCGTCTTCATCACCGCGGCCCGAGAGCGCCAGGAATCACTGGATCACGTATTTCTGTCAGGTCCTCCGGGTCTCGGAAAAACGACCCTGGCCTCGATCATGGCCCGGGAAATGCAAACGGATCTTCGCGTAACCGCGGCGCCCGCTCTGGACAAGCCGAAAGATCTGGCGGGAATTCTCACCACTCTGCAGGAAGGAACCGTCTTCTTTATCGATGAAATCCACCGACTAAAAAGCTCCCTGGAAGAGATGCTCTACGTAGCTATGGAAGACTTTGAAATCGACTGGGTTATCGGCCAGGGCCCTTCCGCCCGAACGCTCCGGGTGCCGCTTCCGCGGTTTACCCTGGTCGGTGCCACGACCCGCCCCGGCATGGTTGCCGCGCCCCTGTTCACCAGATTCGGGATTCCGGTACGCCTCGACTACTACCAACGGGAAGATTTGGAGGCGATCATCCGTCGCTCCGCGGGCATTCTCGACGTAGAAATCACCGACGATGCAGTGTCCCTCCTGGCCGACAGCTGCCGAGGAACGCCGCGCATTGCAAACCGTCTGTTACGCCGAATGCGGGACTTTGCCCAAGTCCTCCGGAACGGCATGATCGACAAGGAGATCGTCCTGGAAGGAATGCGTCGGCTGAACATCGATGAATACGGTCTGGAAGAGCAGGACCGGCAGATCCTGAGGGCTATCGTCGAAATGTACGGCGGCGGCCCGGTAGGGGCCGAGACGCTGGCCATTTCCGTGGGAGAAGAGCTCGACTCGCTGGAGGTGTTCTACGAACCGTTTCTGATCCAGCAGGGATTGATACAACGAACCGCCCGCGGTCGTGTCGTTACCGCCCGGGCGTTTCAGATTCTGGGGTTGCCCACCCCCGACACTTCTTCGGACACAGGAGCTGACGGTGAAGACCAGCGATTTCTTTTTTGAGCTACCCCCGGAACTGATCGCGCAGGAACCGATCCAGGATCGTGGTACGAGCCGGCTCCTCGTACTCGACCGCGAGACCGGCGCGCACCACCACCGGACGGTAGCGGATATTCGCGATTTTGTACCGCCCGGCAGCGTGATGGTGTTCAATAACTCTCGCGTACGCAAGGCGCGGGTCTACGCCCGGAGGGTGGACACCGATCGAGAGCAAGAGTTTCTGCTGGTTCAACGACGTGAGGCGAACCGATGGCTCGCAATCGGACGGAATAGCCGCAAATTGAAGGAAGGGGCGCGATTTCGATTCCTCGACGGCACGACCGGCGAGATTTACTCCGTGGAGGATCCCTACCGGGAACTGCGATTCGATCGCGACATTGACGATACGTGGCTGGAGACTCACGGCCACATTCCGTTGCCGCCGTACATTACCCGGGGTGACACTGCCGCCGACGCCGAGCGGTACCAAACGGTCTACGCGAAGACGATGGGAAGCATCGCGGCGCCCACCGCAGGATTGCACTTCACGCCGGAATTATTGGAGGATTTGCGAGCCCACGGTGTGACGGTGAGCTTCGTAACGCTCCACGTGGGAATCGGTACTTTTCTTCCCGTTCGGACCGAAGAGATCGAAGATCACGAAATGCATGAAGAAGAGTACCACGTGTCCCCTGAGACGGCTCTGGAGATCGCCGCCGCCCGCGAGGGGGGACATCCCGTGGTGGCGGTGGGAACCACATCGGTACGCACCCTGGAGTCGGCCTGGGATGCAACAAATCAGGAGGTGCGTTCCGGACACGGCCGCACCAACCTTTTTATCTATCCCGGCTACACGTTCCGCGCCGTGGATCAGATGTTCACCAACTTTCACACCCCTGAGAGCACCCTCCTGGCGATGGTAAGCGCATTTGCCGGGCGAGAGCGAATCATAGCGGCCTACCAGGAGGCTGTGGCCCGGCGATACCGGTTCTTTTCCTACGGGGATGCGATGCTGATCCGATAGCCCTGAGGCGCAAAGATTGGGGCAGGGGAGCTACCGTTAGTACGTATCCCGGTCCATCGCCTGAAACGCCGCGCGCACTTCTGCCACCCGATCCAGATGGCCGTCGATGATGCGCCCGTAGTCGAGATCACCGGTTCGAATGCGGTGGTGCTCGTCTTCCCAACGCTGGATTTCCTCGAGATGGACGAAGCGCATGGGCGCGGCCTCCTGGCTCCATCCTTGAGCGGCTTCCCAGTATCGTCGGGCGTACTGAAAAAGTTCCTCCGCCCGGTCCAGGCTGTTCAGGTTTTCCCGCTGCCATGGTGCATTATAAAAATACGCTTCAAACTTCATGTATTGCGCGCCCCACTGCAGGTACAGATCCACCAGCTTCAGATTGACATGCATCGTGAAGAGGTAGCGATACCACTCCCATTCCCGATCGTTGGAAATCTCCGCGAGAGCGTTGAGGGGGTTGGCGAAGTCACTCCGCAACGCCTGCTCCAACCAGTAGACGTTCTCCGCAATACGCTCCGGGTACATCGTGAAGTGCTGATGGTACAGGCGGTATAGTTGCTCCCGATACGTCAGTCGATAGGCGAAGACGTTGCCCGCCAGACAGAGCATGATCCCGACTACCAGAAGGCGTCGCCGCGCTATGTGAGATCCAAATCCCATGGTTTCAGTATCGACACGCCCCCCGTCAAGGTTCAGCCCGATTCCAGCCCCAACGCCTGGAGGATATCTCGAAACACCTGTTCCCGCGTCCGGGTTCCATCGATCGTATGCACCATCATGTCAGACTGGTCCGCGAAGGCGTCGATCACCCCCCGGTACCGCTTCGCCACCCGTACCTGGACGTCGGTCTGTTCCAACGTATCCCGGGGGCCCCGTTCCGCAAGCCGGCGAGAGGCCTCATCCTGGGGGGTGTCAATGAAGATAAGGTGTTCCGGCAGCGGAAACCCGTGATTTAACCGCTCCACTGCGGCGGACTCCACAAAGGCCCCCTGATACGCGATCGAGGAAAAGAGGTACCGATCACTCACCACCGTCACTCCCTCCCGGCAGCGCGCGCGAATACCCGTCTCCGGACGCTCCAGGTGCTCGTGCCGATCGGCGGCAAACAACAGCGCCAGTGTCCACGGTTGTGCGAACTCCGGTCCCGTCAGGAGCCGACGTATCGTGACTCCCGTGAGGTAGTCAGTCGGCTCGCAGGTAAACTCGGCGCGAGTGCCCCTATCGGTCAGGAACCGCACAAGCTCACGCGCCTGCGTGGTGGTACCGGCACCGTCGAGCCCCTCGAATACGATAAACCCCGGCAAGATCGAAGCGTTCCAATTCAGTGTCAGCATCCTGATGCGTACTCCGTCATTGTGATAGGATACAGTAACACGCAGTGGGAAGAATGCGAACGAACCATCAGGCGGAACGAATCCGCGGAACAGTCAGCTCCCTCCTCTTTGTCTCACTGCTTCTTGGGGCAGTTTTTGGCGGCCGTGCTCTCACGCGAACGGTAGAATCCCGCGTTTTAGAGTTGCGAGAGATCGGAATTGCTGAAATTCAGGACGCCACGGCCCAGACGCTGTCGTGGGAATCGGTCAGTCCATCCGTGGTTCGAGGAATCACCGTCTACGGAGTACGCATTTCCGATAATGCCACGGCGGAGCGAGTGAGTGTTCGATTCAACGTTCTCAGCCTTCTGTGGGGAGACCCGCGAGATTTAATCCCGGAAGTTACGATCGATCGGCCGAACGTGTCGATCCTGACCGACGAACATCGTGAAAAACTCGAACAGACCCTCGGATTTATGTCTTCTAACGCCGAAGGACGTCGGGACTTGGTGGTGAGGGTTCGTCGCGGCACCCTCACCGCCGCTGATGACGCCGGAGAGGTGACCCTCCGCTCCGTATCCGGTGATATCGAGCTTCAGCAGAATCGTATCACCGGCGGTCTGAGTACCGATATCTATGGAATCACCGACGTTGACGGTGAGCGCTTCACCGTCTCATCCCGCATATCCGCTGAAATCGATGGTGCCCGGAACAGACCGGAGCTGAACGCCAACATTGAACTACACGACAACGCGGGATCGCATTTCACGATGAGCGACCGCAGCTTCCGGGTGGAGCGGCGCGCGTCCCGGATTACCCTGGAGCAGGTCCGGAGCAGTGACCCGTTTGATCTTTCACTGGTCTATGATGCAACGGACGGTACGTTTTCAGGACGGTTGTCCAGCGAGGATTTCACGCCGCGGGACACCGTCACGCTCCGGGGGCCCTGGGCGCAGTACCAGCCATGGCTTTCAACCCGAATTGACGGTGAGGCCGCCGCTGCAGGGAGCGTAGAAGACGGCTTCCTCGAGTCATCCGGGAGCGTAACAGCGTACTCCGACCACCCGGACCTTCCGGAGCCGGTGACGATCAGCAGCCGCTACTCGATGTCCCCCCGGGAAATCGCCTTCGAAGAGCTTCTCGTCCGCACCTCGGAGGGTTCAGCCTCATTCCGCGGTTCCTACCGCTTCGGCAACACCGCCCCCAACGGGACCGTTGCCCTGCGCTCATTCCGGTACGGTGAGGAAATGCCGGTACTCACCGGTGAGGCGGTCGTCAGTGGTACCGCCGGTGGCGCCGGCATCAGCAGTGATTCACTGGAGGTAAACGGTTTCCCCCTGTACGAGGTGGTTGGGAGCTTGTCGCCTGGGGACCATTACGCATCGATTCGAGTGGCTGCCGAGCTGGCCCCGGACGGTTCGGAACGGTCCAATCCCTCGGAGCGGGTAGAGGTAAATGCTCGCTACGGAAACCGGAGCGATTTCAATGCCGAGATTCGCCTGCGCGAGGTGGCTGCGGCGCGCATTCAGTCCATCGCCGCGGCGTTCGATCAACCGGTATCTCTGCCGGCGGCGGCGGAAAACGCGCAACTGAGCGGGTTACTCCGGTGGGATGTCCGGGACGGCGACACAACAGTCCGCGTACCGTACTTTACGATCCGGAACATCCAATCCGGAGATCGCCTGGCGGGAATCTCGGGTACCTACCGCAACGGAACCGCCGTAATTGACCAGTTCACCGCCACCGTTGGGGGGAATCGCATTCATGCCGACGGGTTCATCAGAACCGGATCCGCCGGCACGATCGACTTTCAGACCGATCTTACGGTGAACGCACTCACATACCCCGTCCGCGGCACCTATGCCACCGATGGCACGCTTACGGTATTCGGGCCGGATGGTGTCGAAGTCCGAGTAGACTCCTCCGGAGAAGGTATTCGACTCACCGGAGTATTTGATGATGTTCCTCTCCCTGTAGGAGCAGCGCGGCTATCGGCGGAGCTGGAAGGACTCGTCTACTCCCGGGATGATTGGTATGTGAACGCCCAGGAAATCGAGATTTCCGGTCTCCCTGCGGCGGGAGGCGGGACCAGTGAAATCCGGCTGTCCCTGGGAGTGCAGCCCGGAGAGAGCCAGATCTCGGTACTATCGTACGAAGACTCCACCTCCCGGTTGGCGGGCTCGTTTCGGGTGTCCTACCTCCTGGCGGACACGCCGGAGATACAGGTCAACGGAACGGTGGGTTCCTTCGACACCGATGAACAGTACCGGATGTCAGGGCGTTATGCCGGCGGAGATACCGCAATCGATCTCCGTTTTCGCAACTCGCCGGTGGGGCGTTTTCTGCAAAACGCCGGCTCCGGTTCCGCCGATGGCACGTTGCAGGCGGTAGGGACCCTCCAGGACCCACAAGTTCGGTTGTTTCTGGAGACCACAGACGTCCGGCTCGACGCTCAGGAGGCCGAAGTCAGGCTGTTGGCATATGTAGATTCCGGGGAGCTTCGCATCAGCAACACTGATATTCTACTCGGAACCTCGGAAGTGAGCATTGCCGAACTGCGTGTAGACCGGGAGTCAGGAGAGATCCGCGGCGATGCCCGGTTTATCCAGGAAGCAAGCAACCGGCGATTTCAGGCGATGGTGAACGGAACAACCGCTCCTATCGATCAACTCAACCCGTCTTCTGTACTGCAACAGCCCCTCACGGCCGAAATAGACCTCTACGACGCGGGGGCCCCAGGACCGGGCGGCGATCCTGGGTCATTACTCCTCGGGCTCTACCGATTGGAACGAACGGAAGACGCAACGCTTCTCCGCCGGGAGGATGGAGCTCTCGAGGCCTCAGTCGATGACGATGGCTCCTTTGAGATGAGCCTGAACGAGCCCCTGCCGGTGAGATTTCAGGCGTCCGGCACCCTGCGGCAAGATGAAGTTGAGCTCACCCTTTCCGGCGTCACTGCGAACCTTCCCGAGATTGCACGCCTGATCGACCTACAGGGACTGACTGTACAATCCGGAGAAGCCCGGGGATCGCTGAGAGTTCTCGGCACTCCGGCGGACCCCGATCTCTTCGGTACGTTGACCGTCAGTGATCTCGCGGCAACCACGCCATTGGGGCCCGATACGGTGGGACCGGTAGACTCTACCATCATCTTCGAAGAACGGGTCGTCCGAATGCCCCAGATCACCACCGAGGCCGGAGAGGCAACGATAACGCTTTCCGCCCAGGCGCTCCTCAACAGACTTACCCTTGAGCAATACCAGGCCTCCGCCTCGATCACCGGTGAGCAGGGCTTGCGAGTCAATCGCATTTTTGGTCCGGTAGATGTTGACGGATACGCCCGAGGAGAAATCACCCTGGACGGAACCGTGCGAGAAACGCGCCTCCAGGGAGACGTGTTCACCACCGGTACGGAGATCTCCGTTCAAGAAATGGAACAACGCGACACCGGCTCGAATCGTCGAGCCTTCGTACTGGACTTGAACGTCGAGACGGGTCGGGCGGTCCAGTTTTTGTGGCCCGATCCGGATTTCCCGATCCTGCGCAGCAATTTTGCCACCGGCCAGACCGTGTCTATTCAGGCGGATACGCGAGAACAGAGTTTTTCCATGGTGGGAGACCTGGACATTCAAAGCGGAGATGTTTTCTATTTTGACCGTAGCTTTCTCATACGCAACGGCCAGGTTGAGTTTAACGAAGACGAGGAGGAATTCGACCCGCGCCTGACTGCTCGGGCGGAACTCCGAGAAGTCACTCCAGAAGGCCCGGTGCGGATCTATCTGGTTGCCGACGGGCAGCGGCTGAGCGAGTTCAGTCCCCGCTTTGAGTCCAATCCTCCGTTGGGCGGAAGCGAAATCGTAGCGATCCTGGGAGGTAACATTTTCCAGCAGTCCGGGTCCGAATCAGTAGATCTCACCACGGCACTTTTATCCACCAGTGACGTGGTGACACAGTTCGGTGTGTTCCGTCAGTTCGAGGACGCCGTGCGAGAACAACTGGACCTGGACCTCTTTGCGATCAGGACCAGTGTCATTCAGAATGTGCTCCTCTCTGCGGTCACTCCGGTAGACGGAGCCGAGCCGCCGGTGGCTCCATCATTGGGGTCATATCTGAACAATACCTCCCTATTTATGGGGCGTTATTTGGGAGAGTCCGTGTTCGGTCAGGCGGTTGTGCAGCTCCGCGCCCAGGACATGCAAGACCCACTTCAGGAAGACCCTGGAATTCAGCGTCTCGGAGGGGTATTGATTGATTCTGAAATTAGTTTAGAATGGCAAACACCTTTTTTCCTATTGGAGTGGAATTTTGCTCCACAGACCCCTGAGGAGCTCTTTATCAGAGACAACACGTTCACATTTTCGTGGTCATTTTCGTACTGACAGTAAGGGAGCCTGAATGCGACTACTGCGTTACGTGCTACCGATATTGGTTATAGCGGCGGCCTCCGTGCACGCCCAAAGCGATAGCGAGTGGTACCTCAACAAACCGATCGAGGCAATTGAATTTGATGGCTTGGAATCAGTTGCAGAAAACGAGCTCTCCGGAGTAACCGACCCGTTTGTGGGTCGGGAGTTCACGGAGCCCACGTTTCTCGAATTACAGCGCCGGCTGTACGCCCTGGACTACTTCGAACAGATAATTCCGAATGCGGTGCGCCCGCCGGACGGCAGTGAAGACCGTGTCATCATTCGATTCGAGGTCCAGGAACGCCCGGTAATTTCCAGCATCGAGTTCAATGGAAACGATCAGATCGGACGCAATCGCCTACTCGATGTCGTGGTGCTCTCTCGCGGAGATATGGTTACCCGCAGTAAGCTCCGGGTGGACGAGGAAGCGATTCGGTCGCTGTATCTGGAGCAAGGCTTTCCCGATGTCGAGGTTTCTTCGGAGTTCATTGAAGATCCCGATGGCGATGGAGAGAACATCGTTCGATTTTCAATCGACGAGGGTGATCAGATTTCGATCGAGTCGATTGAGTTTGTGGGCAACCAATTTGCCGGTGATTCAACGTTACGCGGTGTGATTCAACTGAGAGAGCGCAATATCTTCAACAAGGGATTGTTTCAGGAGAGCACACTGGAAACGGACCGGAATCGTATTCGTCGGTACTACAATGAACAAGGATATGTCGACGCGGAGGTGGTG
>CAZNRF010000120.1:0-9064 GCA_964575075.1 uncultured Spirochaeta sp.
CCGCTACCTACCTGATCGGTCGGGATCCATTGGCCACCGCGGCCGTCCTGGTAGTGGCGTGTTCCTGTTCCTTCGCCCTTGCTACCCCGATCGCGATGATGGCGTCTATTGGAGCCTCCGCGCGACGGGGATTGCTGGTGAAGGGCGGGGCGCATATCGAGATGCTGCCCCGGGCCACGGTGCTCCTCATCGATAAGACCGGAACGGTTACGACCGGTACGATGCGTGTCTCCGGGGTGGATACTCTCCAAGGGTGGACGGAACCGGAGGTGATCAGAATTGCCGCAGCTGCAGAACGGGATTCGCAGCACCCTATCGCCCGGGCGATTACCGAACGGGCCCTCTCTGATGGTGTGGTGGTTCCTCCGGCGTCGGAATTTGCGTCCCAGCATGGCCGCAGGGTGTCGGCGCTGGTGGAGAATCGTCGGGTGGCGGTACACAAGAGCTCATCTCCTTCCACCGGCGAGACGCTGCTGGACGTGCTGGTAGATGGTGTACCGGTAGGAACGATCTCCGTGACCGACGAGGTCCGCTCCGGCGTAAAGTCCGCCCCCCAGGCGGTCCGACGGATGGGATTGAGGCGAATCGAGATCCTTACCGGGGACAATGAGGCGGTGGCGCGACGGATCGCCCATGAATTGGATGTCGACTATCGGGCTGATCTGCTTCCGGAGGACAAGATCGGCATCGTCCGAGAGTATCAGGCGGCGGGGGAACGGGTCCTTATGGTGGGGGACGGCGTAAACGATGCGCCGGCGTTGGTGCAGGCGGATGTGGGCATCGCGATGGGCGCGATCGGATCGGATATCGCGATCGAGGCGGCGCACGTGTGTCTCCTTCGGGAGGATTGGGATCTCGTGCCGGGATTGCTGTATACCGCCCGTAGAACGATGCGCGTGGTGTATACTAATATCGGACTTACCGCCGTGTATAACATCTTGGGACTTACCCTGGCGGCGGTCGGAATTCTCCCGCCGATTCTCGCGGCGGCGGCTCAGTCTATTCCCGATGTGGGGATCCTGGCCAATTCATCGCGCTTACTTCGGCCGGCGCGGCGAGCACCAACCCCGTCCTCTTAGATGGGTAACCTTAGTTTGAAGGAATCGCATATGTACAGGGTCGCCTCACCACGCTCCCGCATTCGGCACATCGTGTTCCGGCGGGTATTACTGATACCGATCGTCCTCCTGGCTGTGGGGGCGTGTTCAGGAAAACAGTATCCTTCCCCCGTGACTCCCGCAGACCCCACCACTGAAGCGCCGGAAACGGCGGTCGATCCGGTGGCTCTCGAGCCTACGGTGATCGAGCCGCTCCCGGAAGAGGAGGAATCCCTTTTTGCCGGTGCCCGGAGAGTCATTTTAGTCATCGGTGACGGGATGGGGGCTGAACAGATTCGAGCCGCCAGTCTCTACAAAACCGGCAGGGAAGAGGGCTTGGCGCTTCAGAGCATGCGCCGGTACGCCGATATGGCAACTTCCAGCGCATCTCACGCGATCACCGATTCCGCTGCCGCCGGCACGGCGCTGGCCACTGCCGTGAAGGTTCAGAATGGGGCGGTTGGCGTGCGCCTTCCCGGTGACGGGGAGGATATACCGTCGATTACCGAGCAGCTCACCGAGCGCGGATGGCGCGTTGGGTTGGTAACCACCGCCCACACCACCCACGCGACACCCGCCGCCTTCGGTGCCCACGTAGCCAGCCGCATAGACTACGACGGCATTGCCCGGGACTATCTTACCGGGTCACGGCCGCATGTCATTTTGGGAGGCGGGGGCTACGGAATGGATCGGTCCACCGTAATGGAAGCGGGATACGCGGTCGTGACATCCCGAGAAGAGCTTTCCGCGCAGGTTCGTACCGACACAACCGATCATGGAATCGTCGGGCTCTTTGGAAACGGTCATATGCCGTACATCCATGATGGACGGCCCGCCGAGATGCCGGGGCTCGTAGAGATGTCCGAGCGGGCCATTGAGTTCCTCGCTGCCGAAGACGATGAGTTTTTCCTTATGATAGAAGGGGCCCGCATCGACCACGCCGGCCACGCCAACGATATAGAACGCCTCATTCCGGAGGTTCTCGAGTTGGACGCTGTGGTCGAGATGCTCCTCAATCATCCTGAACTGCAGGATGGGACGCTCCTGGTGGTAACCGCGGATCATGAAACGGGGGGGCTGAGCGTGGTAGACGCACCGGGCGCACGCGCGATACCTAGGGTAACGTGGTCTACCTTGGGTCACACCGCGGTGGATGTGCCGCTGTTTGCCGCCGGTGTGGGGGCTGAGGGCATGGCGGATGTTATCGACAACACGTTGCTCTCGGGAGCGATTCTGGCAGCACTGGAGGCGAGCGAAGACGGCCGACTGGCGGCCGGTTCTACTCTTCCGGTGGCGGAAGCTGCAACGCCGTATCCTCACGTAGATTGAACGAGAGTCGATTCGTGGTTTGTTCAAGGATTTCCACCGTGTTCTCCCTCTGGAAATCGGCAGCTCTCAAATCTATTCCGTCAGCTTCCAGTGTGACCGGTACTCCGGAGAAGAGGAGACCTGACCACCGGCCGTCTTCAACGACCACTCCCGGGGTAGCGTCGGTGAGCTTGACGGTGTGGAGGGTCACCTTCGAGTCCTCGGTGATCCCCTGAATCACAACCTCCGCGGTCCCGGTGATCTCCTCAAAGAACTCGATCAGGTCCTCGCGTAAAACAGTTGGACGGCGCCGCGCAAAGTCATACATCCCGGCCAGAACCTCGCGCCACGCTTCCATTGATTCCGGTTGTCCCCACCGCCGAATCTGGCGAGGCATCTCAGATTCAATCGCGGTACTGTGTTCCTCAATGAGGCGTTCCGCCCGGTCCTCTCGAGCCGTTGTGGCGAGATGCACCGCGATTCGCTGGAGAAGCTCCCACCGCACCTCATCAAAATCAAGCAGGCGGTGATTGAGCTCAAACCGGTCCTGCTCGTCCGCCCTCCGCCCCTCCTGGAGGAAAGGATGATCTTCGGTATAGCCGAGCGTCCATTCTACCATGTCAAAGGTGGTGGATAACTCGTGACCGAAGGCGAAGTCCACGTCGTACAGCAGCCAGCGCCAGCGACCATCTCGGGGTCCCTCCGATTCGCTCGGATTGGGTCCGGTATATTTCCAATATCGAATGTTGTTTTGCGGCCAATCGTAGTTCCCGGCATAGAGCTGCGTGAAGAGGTAGTCGAGATACTCGTTGAGTGCCATTTCCTCGTTTAGTTCGTCCCATCCGGCAATCTCCCCGGACGCGACTCGCTCGCGAAAGTCGATGTACGGTTCGTACGTTTCACCTTCCTCGTCCCACTGACCGGTATCCACGAGTCCTTCTATCGCAACGATCACCACATCATCCCGCGGTACGCCGTAGACCGTTTCCAGATAGTGTTGATCCTGGCGGTCGCGCATGTTGTGTAATCCCCAATACTCTCCATTGAGATACACGACCACGGGGCGGTAGTGTTGGGTGTCAATTGGTAAGTGCTCTACCAAGGTCTGCAAGGTGGGATCACTGAGCATTCCTCCGAACCAATCGTTGCCGCCGTTCCGCAGCAGCAGGCGATTATAATCATCCAGGTCCCGAGACTCAAAAAACTGATGCCGCAGTCGGGGGGTACCGTAGTCGGAACGCGAGTAGAGTCTCAACGTTTTTTGGGCGAAGGTGCGCGTGTAGTTTCCATGAATGCGCACGCCCACCGGCTGGGCGATCACACGGGAGCGGTCGCGTTCGAAGAACTCCGCGTGGACCACCGGTTCCCATTCCGTCCCCCGGCGCAGATAGTTGACCCGGGGCGGCCCGTTTTCGGGGTCGTCGTTGCCGGGAACGTAGATTCCCCCGTCCGGATCAAAAAACGCCCCGCGCTCGAATTGGATACTCCACACCGGGAGCTCATGGTGGTCCATGCCATGGTTGGGGATGAAGTAGGTGGCAGTCCGCACAGCCGATCGGGAATGGTCGGCCCGCGCGACGGCGCGAATGGTGGCTGCCTTGGGCACCTCCTCGGCGGGTGGGGTCCAGCCCAAGTTGTCTTCCCGAGCGGTAGTGGGTATCAGGACGATATCATTGTTCCGCTCGACCAGTTCGCCAATGTTCACCGGCTCCGTGTACTGGTACGTTCGCCGTCGGGTTTCCCGGGGCTGCTCCTCCCACTCCTGTGATGTCATGACGAACGCCGGATCCGGCTCGGACCCGTCGGTAGTGTAGTAAATCTGGGCATCCGGCAGACTACTCGACAGTTCCAGCTCAAAGGGCGCGTCGTAGAATCCCGGGGAGCGGTGAAACGCGATCGGCCCCCGGGGCTCCGCCGTGGCAGCATCCTCACCGACGGCGGGCTCGAAGAGCGGTTCCACTCGAATATTGTTCAATGCCAGCGCGCTCCGTAGTGAGCCCTCCGTGATCCGGTCGTTGGAGTACTGCCAGCGCAGGTAGCCCCGGTCCCCCGGCTCCAGAGGAGCAAACTGGTCGAGGCCGTCGGTGGCGATGCCGTGGAGTTCGGAGAAGTGGAATGATAGGTCCACGGTGGTCCGGTGTTCCGATTGTGATCCGTCGATTGCGGTGCCCGGCTCAATGTCCTCGTCCCCCCCGCCCCCGTGGACCGGGTTGGACG
The DNA here is from genome assembly GCA_964575075.1 of uncultured Spirochaeta sp. GTDB lineage: Bacteria > Spirochaetota > Spirochaetia > DSM-27196 > Alkalispirochaetaceae > Alkalispirochaeta. The sequence continues at coordinate 4,623 of CAZNRF010000120.1, forward strand.
TTGATACGATATCATCGATCGAGCCGAACCCTTTTGTTTCCGTGTGATACTTCAGCCGTATCCGGTTGTCTCGTTCTCCCACCAGCCACGTCTCTATATCATACGTGACGCGCAGTCCGTGAATCCTGCGATTCGTCCGGTTCTCGTATTCCAGAAATAGGCGCGAGTCTTGGAGATCGGGGTCACCGTGTTCACGGATACCGAAGGAAAATGCGTCCTCCGCCGCCGTAAACGCACCGAACCCGGAGAACTCATCCTCTCGCGCCAAGCTGTTGACTCCGGTGAAGGGATAGAAATCGCCGTCCGCTGGGACCCCGTCGCCGTCTTCCCCCGAGACGAAGAGTCCGTCCGGAAGGCTCTCGCGGGTACCGCGATACTCATTGAAATCGATGCGGACAATACCGTCGTTGGGGGAGTCCTCGTCCGTCTCCGAGGGCGAACACCCCGCCCCAGTGAGCAGCAACGCGGTGCCGAGACACAACCCGAGCATCCGGATCATTCCGGTAACTCCTCCGGATGGCGCTGTGCGATATTGGCCCAGTACGGCTCCAGGACGTGGTACGCTTCGGTGGATTCGATCGGGTTTTCCCGAATATCGACTTCGGCGAACACATCATCCTCAGGACGGTCTTGTAGCGCTCCTCGCTCCATGAGGTTCACCAGAGCGGAGAGATCTCGAAGCCCGGTATCCCGGAGGTTCAGCCGTTCCAGGTTCGTCAGTTCTCGGAAAATCCCCTCCTGTCCGTCAACCGAAACGCCCCGCAGGATAAGGGTTCGTAACGCGGTGAGGGACGCGATGGGCACGATAGAGTCGATCCGATCGTTGGAGTGGAGATTCAGGTACTCGAGCTGTCCCAACGAGGAGAGGGGATCAAGCTCTCGCAGATCATTCTCTCTCAGATTGAGGTGTTCAAGTCTGGCAAGGTCGCGCAGCGGTTCCAGGGCGTTTTCCGTCAGGCGATTCCCTTGGAGGTTGAGTACCCGGAGCGACTCGAGCCGGGAGAGCGGAGAAATGTCCTCCACGTGGTTATTGGCAAGATCCAACACTTCCAGAGACCGAAACTCCGACAGAACCGAGATGTCCGAGATGCGTCGCACGCCGTCCGGGTCTTCCGGATGCGCGGATTCGCGATTGCTCCTAAGCACAAGCTCCGAGAGCTCCGGCAAGTCCGCCAGGCGGTGAAAATTGACCGCTTCCAGGTTGGCGATATAGTTGTCTTGCACATCCAGCATTGTCAGCCGAGTAAGTGAGGTCAGCGGCTCTACATCTTCCACCCGATTGCCACTGAGGTTCAGGCGCCTCAGATTCGGGAGCATCTCTATTCCCTCAAGGGATTCGATACCCCGGCCGGACGCGTCGAGTTCGGTGAGCCCTTCCAGTTCATTTCTTGGAATATAGCCGCCGCGAGTACCGATTTGGTCCCGGACCGCCGCCTCCAATGCCTGGTCCGCAAACGGTGATTCCTGCACCAGCGAGGTTAATACCCAGTAGCTTGCAGTCAGAATCAGGAGACTCGCAACGCTTCCTATCAGCAGACGACGGAGTCGTTTCACGGCGCAACCTCTCGTGGAGTGACCATATTTGGTCTGATGATCTCAATTCCCTGCCAATACTTGCTGTTGGCCGCCAGTTTCAGGGCGTGTTCCCGGATGATCGCCGTGAGCCAGTCCGGCTCCCCGGCTTGCGTTTTTACCTCGAATATCGGTCGCCGGGGGCGGTGCGGGTTGAGAATGGGGGAGTCAGGAAACAACCACAACGCCCGGGTGCTTTCAACCTCGTGATCCATAGTGACCCGGACCGGCGAGCCGTCACGAGCAGCGAACCCCTCGCGGTGGTACTGTACCAGGCACACCGGTACCAGCTGTCGCGTTTGCTGGAGCCGCTCGAACTCAGCGAGGGTCGCGTTATCTTCGGCCGAGGGCCAGTGGCCTGATTTGAGGAACTCCTCGTACTCAGCCGAATCCACCCGGGTGGCGTATTTGACCATCCCGTTTCCCCGGCGCGTCTTAATCTCTACCGATACGGTATCGCACTCCTCCCACCGGTCGGTATAGGCGCGGATGCGGAGTTTTATTCTTCCGAAGTCGCCGTCTTCCTTCTCGTACCATGCGCGATAATCACGGGTGTCATAGTAGATGCTTCTCACCAGATACGCCCCTCCCGCCGCCACGGAGTGCCGATCGCGCGCTACAAAGGGAACGATCCGATTTCGTAACCGGTAGTACTGATCGAGGCTGAGCAAGTATTTTCGTTCGAATCGGGCGACGCCGCTCATCGGACCCTCCCTACATGGGGAGCGCCAGCTGCGGAGTGAGGAGAGATACGCTATCGACTCCGTCGACGGATTGAAGCTCCTGCACCACCCTACGCACACCGGCTTCTTTTTCTCGGGCGAATCGCAGCTCGTACGTCAGCTCCCAGGTGGAACCCCTCACCTCGTGGTTTCGAAGTTGTACATTCGCCTCGCGCGCGCGGACGATGCGGTCTACCTCGTTCTCGCCGTGGGAGGCCGCTCCCGAGATGACTAAGATATACTCCGCATGCAACGATTTGCCATACTTAAAGAGGTAGAACGCCGTGGTTACCACCGTGAGGAAGAGCGTCACCAGGACGGACACGGTCCAGTTCAAGGTGCCGGCGCCCAGGCCCATGGCGATCACCCAGAATAGAAACACCATGTCCCGGGTATCCTTGATCGGGGTCCGGAACCGAATAATCGCCAAGGAGCCCACCAACCCCAGAGATAACACCAGGTCTCCCTGAATGAAGAGCATCACGGTCGCCACAATCGGGGTAAGAAGAACTAACGTCGAGAGAAATCCGCTCTCGTAATTCATGCCGCGATGGGTATAGCGGTATACCGCGGCGATTATTAAGCCCAGAACGATGGCAAGGGAGATCGAAATGACCACATTTACAAGCTCGTCCGCCGGGAGCAGAATGATTCCGATCAGTCTATCCATGAGAGGCGCTCCTGCCCATGTGATCGGGTTGCAGACACTGCGGATTCCTCGAGCGCTCCGCATAACCTAAGGTTTTGATACCAGACATAAGGTTCGAGTTTAGTGCACTATGTAAAACAGTGCAAGATTGCGCGTTGTCGTGTGTTGCGGCGAGGAGCGACCGGCACGAGGTGACCGGTGAGGCGTGACCCGCAAGGGCGGAAGGTATATGATGATAGCGTTTTGGTACACAACACATCGAGTACCGCCCAAGATGGCCGCGGCGCTCGTCGCCCGGTCACGGACGGTATGGGCGCCATATGGAGTACGTAATGAACGTAACGATCAAATACTTCGCGATGCATCGCGAAACCGCCGGATGTGATCGCGAGGTGGTGACGATGAACGAGTCCGGTGCGTCGCCGGCGCAATTGTACGCTGACGCCGTGGTTCGGCACGGGCTTACTCTGGACCGCTCGATTGTCCGGCCGGCGATAAACGGGCGATATGTGTCGTGGGACAGTTCCCTGTCCGACGGGGATGAGGTGGTGTTCATTCCACCGGTATCAGGAGGGTGAGCTCGTGATCAGCATATCACTTCCTGTAGGATTCGCGATTACCGAAGAGCGGATTCTTCCAACCGCGCAACACCTCTCGGAGCGGATCGCGGTAGAGCATCCTGAGGTTGGCGGAGTGGTTGTCTTTGAAGGGCGAGTTCGCAATCATCACAATGGCCGCGCCGTCACCGCCTTGGCGTACTCGGTGTACCGGGAGCTTGCGATTCGCGAAGGGGAACGGATCGTTGGGGACGTTGCGGCGCGATTGGAACTGCCGGTGGCTTTGGCGGTTCACCGGGTTGGGGCGGTACCGATCGGTGAGATGGCGATCTGGGTATACGCCGGTGGCGCGCACCGGCAGGCGGCGTTTGAGGGGTGCCGGGCGATCATCGATGAGATCAAGCGCTCCGTGCCCGTCTGGAAACACGAATGGTACGAAGATGGCAGCGATGAGTGGGTCCTTGGCAATCCACAGTAGGGGAGACACCGCCTACTTCCAGCGGCACATGCAGCTGCCGGCGAACCGGGAGTCATCCTGTTGCGAAGATGTTACACTCCCCTAATTGGGCCATCCCAGTTGTTGCAATCGCGAATCGATAAGTGCCGGAAAACGCCGGTGCCACGTGGCGTTCAGTGGTGAGGGGTGCGGAAGCGGATAGAGGCGGATCGATTTTCCGGCTACGTCCACTTCCAGTGACGCTTCATAGCGGTCTTCCCGAAGCCAGAACTCACGCAGCGTCGGACGCAGACGCGGCTCGGCCAGTCCAAACCATTGAAACGCCTGGTTTCCCAACGTGATCAGGTCATGTCCCTGCCAGTGAACTACCAGCAGCTCCCGAATGAACGGCAGAAAGCGCCGCTTCACCGCCACCGGCCACGCCTTGTTTCCCAGCCGTTTGTTCGGGCCGGTCTCGCCCCCACACACTCTCCGGACCACGCCCC
>CAZNRF010000121.1:0-9061 GCA_964575075.1 uncultured Spirochaeta sp.
CCCGCGTGGCCGGGGGGCTGCAGTCGCTGGGAATCCAACCGGGTGACCGCGTGGCGATTATGCTTCCCAATATTCCGGAGTTCGTGTTTACGTTCTTCGGGATTCAGAAGCTCGGGGCGGTGGCGGTTCCTTTTAATACGACCTACAAGGGTCGAGAGATCAGTTTTATTCTGCAGGATTCCGGCGCGCGGGCGATCGTGTGTCTCACGAGTTATTCCAACCTGATACATGAGATTCGCAGTGACGCCCCGGCGTTGGAGCATGTGATCGTCACCGGCCAAAGGACGCTGGTGTTTATGGACCCCGATGCCACGGTCAACGTGCAGATGGTGCTGGAGACCGGCAACTTTGACTCGCCGGAGGACGCGTTTCACACCGTGGGAAACATGCTGGTGGATACGTTTCAGCGTTTGGGTGTACCCGAGGCGTGGTACAAACACCAGGGCGCGATTCGCGCTCGGGGAAAGAAGCTGGCCACGATCATCCTGAGTGAGATAGAGGGGCTCTACATTTTCAATATCGTGACGTTCCTGCAGCAGATGGATACGGAACCGCTGTTCAAAGTGATCTACGTGCCGCCGGAAATTAAGGAACGAGCCCTGGAGCCGATGACCAGCATCGAGACGGAGAGTGGATCGCGCCCCACGCTGGAGTCGTTTCGTGATGAGTTGCTGGCCGTGGTACAGGACAAAATGGGAGTGACCGTGGCTCCCGGCGAACGCACCCGGGACGAGCTTTTGGCGTACGAGAAGAACCGCGCCCTCTCCGGGCGAGCGGTATAAAAAAAGCCCGGGTGCCTTCACCCGGGCTTCGTAACTCCGCCGCGCGTAACACGTTATGCGTTACCCGTTACGCGTACTTCTCTACATACGCCTTAAAGGCGTCCTGGAAGCACGTCTCCGGCGGTTTTACCAGACCTGCTCCCACCATCCCCACGCCGGGGTCTTTGTGGGCGATACCGGTGTTGATCGCCGGAAGGATACCGGTGTCCACCACCTTTACCACATCGATACCGGTGGGCGTTCCGCGGAAGTCCATCGCCGGAATCTGGTAGGTCTTGTTCTCCGCCATGGTGATTTCATACATCTGGCGGGTGAAGTTGACCGCATCCGCCGGTGTGCCCCCAACGAACTTGACGATCGCCGGGGCCGCTGCCATGGCAAATCCTCCAATACCGCTGGTCTCGCTAATCACTGAGTCTCCGATGTCGCGGGCGGCATCATCGGCGGTGTATCCGGGGAGATACAGGCCGTCCACCACGGAGGCGGGGCCGGTAAACCATTGGTCCGGCATACTTGAAATCCGAATCCCGAACTCCGTGCCGTTGCGCGCCATCGTGTAGATATAAGAGCTCCCCTCAATCCCGGCGGTGGCATCGACGGTACACTTGGCTGCCGGCATCGTCAGATTGAGGAAGAAGTGATCGTTGTCGTTCATGAACTTGAGTACCCGGGAGATCTTCTCCTTGGGCTCATCGAGCATGACCAGGTACGGCGCCATCTCGCGGATGTAGAGGCTGGTACCGGCGCGGTTGCGGTTGTGGCCCTCGTCTCCCATCTGCAACACCTGGGCGATCAGGTTTTTCATATCCAATGGACCGTGGGCTTTGAGCCCCGCCCGCAGAATAGGCGCGAGCTCGTCTGCCATCCACTTGAGGCGGTCCAGCACCTCCTGGGAGTTGGCGCCGTACCGCAGCACCTTTCCCAAACCCTCGTTCAGTGTGCAATACGCTCTGTTCCCGTACGTGGTGTTTTCCATGATCCACACCGGCATGCTGGCGGTCATAACTCCCGCCATGGGGCCTACCGCGCTGTGGTGGTGGCACGGGTCAAACTCGATCTCGCCGGAGGCGGCCAGCTCCGCCGCCTCCTCCGCGGTGGATGCGAGTCCCTCGTACATCAGGCCCCCCATCACCGCGCCACGCAACGGCCCCGACATATTCTCCCACTTCACCGGCGGCCCGGCGTGGAGTATCAGCTTCTTGTGCATGCCGGGGACCACGTCCTGGGCGATACCGATATCCATCAGCGTGGGCTTGCCCGCCTGCACGCGATCAATCGCCTCTTTGTTGGCGGCGGCGCGGTCCAGTTTTCCTGAGGTTTCCGCAACTTCCAGCCGATCGAAGAGCTTAATCAGCTCGGTGTTGCCTCCCGCCGGCGGTTTCCAGTCTACCTGGGTCGCTTTTGTCCCCAGCGACTGCAGCGTGTCCGCAAACCCCTCGAGCCCGAGGTTAATCACGTTCAGATCCTGTTCAAAGAGATCGTTCAATTTGTTTGTGCTCATACTGTGTTCCTTCCTGGCCCTGCGATTACCGCGCCGCCAACTTGGCCATGATCCGACCGGTGAGTTGCGCCGCCTGATGGTTGGAGGGCATGACGACCACCCCAGCCGATTCCAACGTCTTGCGCTGGGCGGAGAGATTCTGTACGTCGCCTTCCGTACCGGTCACGCTGGCAACCACCGCTAGATACCCGCCGCGCTTCTCCGCCGCCGCTTTCATCGTCTTGATCGCCGGGACCATCGCTCCCGCGGGATCGAGGTGGCTACCGTAACCAATAACGCAGTCCAGGAGCACCACCGCCACCTCCGGATCGCCGGCCTCCGCATCCATGCGCTCGGTACGAATCGAGGGATCGATCATCGGATGTGGTCGTCCCACGGTAAACACGTCTTCCCCGAGATCCACGATGGTGTGCCCTTCCGATTTCTGTGGATCCGTGAGCTGGTTTGCCGGATCCACCGGATCCAACGAGTGAATGCCGCCCAGCTGGGAGTCCAGAATAAACACCGATTCATCGGTGAGGGTGCCGCCGGTGAAATATCCCCTCAGGTACTTCTGTTGGGAAGAAATACCTTCGGTCTCCCGCTCCACGATCGAATCGATCGCATCGTCGTCGGCGTCAAACACGTGGGGATGGTAACTCTCACCCGCCGCCAGCGCCGCCGCCATGCGCGCCACCTCTTCCAGGTTTGCGGCGTAGTTGATATTTCCATCGACCCGTTTCTCCGGGGTGATCCCGATAAGGTGCACCACCACCGGTTTACCCGCCTTTTTCAGGGTGGCGATCACCGTGTCCGCCACCGACGGCGCCGGGGGCTTGGAGATCACCGCGATCACCGTGGTCTGCGGGTCCGCCGCCAGCGCTTCCGCCGCCATGAGCGTCGTGATACCGCCGACGTCTTCACTCTTGAGGTCGCGCCCGCCGGTACCGATTCCCTGACTCACGCCGCTTCCGGCCCGGGCCACCAGGGTGCTCACCTCCTGCAGGCCGGTTCCGGCAGCGCTGATAATGCCCACCGGGCCGCGGGGAACCACATTGGCAAAACACAGCGGCTTGCCGTTGATAATCGCCGTACCACAGTCCGCGCCCATCATGAGAAGCCCCCGCTTCCGGGCGAGCTTCTTCAGCGCCACCTCGTCCTCGAGGCTGACGTTATCGGAAAACATCATGACGTGCTTATCCGCCTGGAGCGCCTTGCGCGCTTCCCGCGCCGCGTACTGTCCCGGCACCGAAATGAGCACCATGTTGGAATCGGGGATCGCCTCGTAGGCCGCCGCGGCGCTGCCCGGTCGCCATCCGGCGCCGTCGCCGTCGCTCGCTTTTTCGCGGAGTTTCTCGTCGACGGTTGTTTCCGCCGCCGCGATCGTTTGCTCGTCAGCCGCTTCCACGGCGATAATCAGGTCGTTTGCCGTTGCGCCCTCCAGTTCGGGGCCGCTCATTCCCATGTCGTTCAGGAGATCCAGGTTCATTTCGGTACCCATGGCGACAACCGCCTCCGAAATGCCTTCCATCTTCTTGATGTCGGAACTGATCAACATGAGGAACACTGAATCGTAGTAAGAATCCTTACGGAGGATGATCCGTTTCACTGTGAACCTCGCTTTCTTGTTTGGAAACTCTTACGCTATACCTGCCGTCTCCACTTGTCAAATACGAGGGCCGGAGGGCATGTGAACAGGAATGCTCACGCCGGCTCCGCCAGCCGCCACAGAAGCCCGCTGAGTGCATCCAGACCGGAGCTGTGGCCGTGACGCCGAGCGGCATCGATCGCCTGCGCCACCTCGCCGCCGCGGAGCGCGTCCACCAGAGCCAGCTGATACGCCGGGGGACATCCCGCCGCCGCCAGGCGGAGCAAACTCGAGCCACCGGCGGTTGTGCCGGAGAGGCGGGAGAAAATCGCCGACCGGTCGCGCTCAGAAGGTGGCACGCCGGTAAGAAGCGTCTGCGCCAGAAGTACCCCGCTGACAAAGTCGTCACCGGCGGGGGTAAATCCGATTCCCAGGCCGATGAGAGACAAGATCGAACTCACGGTTCTGTCCGGCGCATTCCGGAGGAGGCCCGCGGCACGCCGCACAAACGGGTCGTCCCGGGGCGCCTCCGGCGATAGGAGCGCCACAAATCCCGTAGCGCGGTAGTCCCGAAGGAGCGCCTCCCGCGCCGCTTCCACCACTGCAGCGGGGATCTGCCCACCCGCCGCGACGCTCCCCGGTTGCGGCGGGGGAGCCGGCAGCGCGCCCAACTCACTGACGGCGACGCGATCCCCCGCGGATCTGTGTTGCCCCCACCAGGGGTGGTCGGGACTCACCAGAATCGCCAGTTCGGTCCAGTGAACCGGATCGGAGATCACTGAAATGAAATAATGCCCGGCTTCGTCCCGGGCGCTGAGGTTGACGATGCCGCGGTGGATGCTTGCCACCGGATATGCCCCCGCCGCAGGGACAAGGTAACCCCGGCGAGGTGGTGAAACCGGTGGCGTGGTGGTTTGGCCGACGGTCATGGTGACAAAAAAAGCCCCACCGGGAGAGGCGGGGCCATACCGAGGTACCCTCGGTTTACTTCGCGGTGAAACTCTTGAAGTTAATCAGGAGGTTCAAGAGGATACCGACCACGGCGGCCAAGCCAAGCCCGCTGAGCTCGAAGGTCTCACCCGCGGTAAAGGCGGCACCACCGGTACCGATAACCAGGATCGCGGCGACGATAATGAGGATCTTGGGATCATCCATGTTGACCCGGGATTCCACCATGTTCCGGATACCGATAGCGGCGATCATACCGAACAGCAGGATAGAAATACCGCCGATGACCGGAGCCGGTACGGACTGGATCATGCCGGTGAACTTCGGGATAACCGAAAGAATGATCGCGAAGATCGCGGCGATGCGCATGACGGCGGGATTGAAGACACCGGTGAAGGCGACGGCCCCCGTGTTCTCACTGTAGGTGGTGTTGGCGGGTCCACCGAGGAGCGCCGAGACGCTGGTGGCGATACCGTCACCAAGCAAGGTGCGGTTGATTCCCGGATCAGCGATGTAGTCCTTCTTGACCACGTTGCCGATCGCCACCACGTCACCAAAGTGCTCAACCACGGTAACGATGGCTACCGGAACGGTGAGGGCGATTGCGGTTGCGGAGAACTTTGGCGCCATAAACTCAGGCAGGCCGATCCATGACCGGTCGGCGACGATACTAAAATCGACGATTCCGGCGATAATCGCAACGATATAACCGAAGATCAGCGCGATCAGTACCGGCAGCTGCGAGGCGAACTTCCAGCCCATGCGATCGAAACCGACCTTGACGATCACGCCGGTGGCAAAGGTGATGAGCGCGATGAGCCAGGCGCCGTTGCGGCCGATCTGTTCCACGATACCGGCCGCGGCGTCTCCGGTGATGTTTCCGATAGCCACCGGGGCCAGCAGGAGTCCGATAAGAATGATAATCGGCCCGGTTACGTGGGGCGGCAGGATCTTGTGGAGCCATTCCGTTGATACGAAGGTAAAAATCAACGAGACGAGCAGATACACCAGACCGGCAATTACGATACCGCCGGTGGCGTACGCCAGGTCTCCCCCGTGCGCGGCAGCTACCGCAAAAATCGGCGGAAGAAACGCAAAGGAACTGCCGAGAAATACCGGCATCTTGAACTTGGTGATAACGTGAAAGATCAACGTTCCGAGACCGGCGGCGAACAGCGTAACTCCAACGTCGAGTCCGGTGAGTACCGGTACCAGCACCGTAGCGCCAAACATGACAAAGGTGTGCTGCAAGCCGAGCACAACGACTTTGCCGTTGATTCCTTCCTGGGATGTGGCATCAGACATAGGAAAGACTCCTTACCTCATTGTGGTGTGCGGGGCTAACAGCCCCGTTTTCGTATGGTTGTACCAGTTTACATACCAAAGCGTTATATGCAAGACCTTTGCACATCTGTGAACGCGGCGGTTGTCAGCCGATACCGACCAGTACTCTCAAGCATGCGCCACTTCCGATCGCTCCGCAAGTCGATCTTTGTTCAACTTTTGTGCACGTTTGTTAGTCATCGGTCGCCGAGCCGTGATTTCTTGACAACCGACGATGGTGGGCCTATGGTTCCTCTTTACCACATGACACTGAAGCCGGCAGACGTATCTGTCGGGAAGGAGATGGGGAGTGGCAGGCCGGGAGGCGATCCAACGGATGAAATCGAGGCGCGAGGCGGACCACCAGGGCGGCGGCGAGAAGCGCATCGCGCAGCAACATGAGAAAGGCAAACACACCGCACGGGAGCGCCTCGATATGCTCCTCGACGAACAGAGTCTTACCGAACACCAGACCTACATGTACGGGCGGGCAACGTTTTTCGGGCTGGAGAACAAGCGTCTTCCTGGAGATGGGGTGGTTACCGGGAGTGGCCTGATAGACGGGCGACAAGTCTTTTTCTCCTCCCAGGACTTTACCGTCCTTGGAGGTTCCCTCGGCGAGAAGCATGCGGAGCGAATAGCGGAAGCGCAGGAGCTGTCCGTTAAGACGGGAACGCCCTTTATTCAGATCAACGACTCCGGCGGCGCCCGTATTCAGGAGGGAATTCTTTCCCTCCACGGTTACGCCCGCATCTTTCGGGCCAATACGCTGGCCTCCGGGGTGGTGCCGCAGATTTCGGTGATTTTAGGGCCCTGCGCCGGTGGAGCGGTATACTCTCCCGGCATTACCGACTTCGTCTTCATGGTTGATAACGTGAGCAACATGTATATCACCGGCCCCGATGTGATACGCGCCGTTACCGGTGAAGATATCAGCCATGAGGAGCTGGGAGGGGCCGGAGCCCACGCCTCCCGCAGTGGTGTGGCCCACTTCCGGTTTGCCGATGAAGATGCGTGTCTTGCCGGTGTGCGGCGGTTGCTTTCCTATTTACCGGCGAACAACCGCGAGCAGCCGCCGATGGTTACCGCCGACAGTCCGGAGTGGGATGATCCGGACCGGCGCGTGCCGGAGGTGCTGGATATCGTGCCGGAAGAGGAAAAGCGCGGATTCGATATTCGGGATTTCATCGGAACGGTTTTTGATTCCGGCAGTTTTATGGAGGTCCACGCCGACTACGCCAAGAACGTGGTGGTGGGGTTTGCCCGCCTCGGAGGGCGCGTGGTGGGGATCTTTGCCAACCAGCCCTCGGTAGTGGCCGCGGCGCTTGATATTAACGCCAGTGACAAGGGTGCCCGCTTTATTCGCACCTGCGACGCGTTCAACATACCGATCGTCACGTTGGTGGATGTACCGGGGTTTCTCCCTGGGGTTACACAGGAACACGGCGGTATCATCCGTCACGGCGCCAAGGTGCTGTATGCGATCGCCGAGGCCACCGTGCCCAAGGTGTCGCTGATTCTGCGCAAAGCCTACGGTGGGGCGTACATCGCCATGGCCGCCAAGGGGCTGGGGTTTGATCGATGCCTGGCGTGGCCGTCGGCGCAGATCGCGGTGATGGGACCCGAGGGGGCAGCTAACGTGATTTTTCGGCGGGAGATCGCCGAGGCGGATGATCCGGATGCCGAGCGGCAACGTAAGATCGATGAGTTTCGCGAAAGCGTCATGGATCCCTTTGTTGCCGCCGGGTATGGCTTTGTGGATGATGTGATTGATCCGGTGCACACGCGATCCGAGTTGATCAGGTCGGTGGAAATGCTCTCCCGCAAACGGGAAGAGCATCCGTGGCGCAAGCACGGCAATATTCCACTCTGACGGGCGGTGCTATGAATGTAGAATCCTTCAGCTATGTGTTGCTTACCACGGTGGTGGGCATGGCGATCGTCTTTCTGTTTCTTGTGATCCTGAGCCTGTTGATGTTCTTGATTCGCTTCGTGTTTGACGAGAAACCGGACGCCGGCGGTGGGGCCCGCCCGAAGAACGGGGCCGCCGTAGCCCGCAACGGCGGCGGCGCCGGTGGTCACGGGGGAGAATCCACGCCTTCCGACGCCGCCGACGGGAGTGATGATGGGGTGCCGCGCTGGGTGGTCGCCGCGGCATTGGCCTACCTGTCCGAAGAGGAGCGCGAGTACGCCCCGCGCGCCTCCGGATGGACGATACGGAGTATGCGATGAAACGCGAGTTTACCCTTGATATTGATGGACAGGAGGTTACCGTTGCCGCCGAGCGGGATGGTGACGCGATCAAGGTTTCCCGAGACGATACCACCTACACGGTGCGGATTCTCTCTGAGTCCGTGGTCGGGGTGCAGGCGGGGACGCGGCAGCCCACCGGCGGCGGCGTACGGACGGCTGCCCCCGCACCCCAGGCGCCTCGCGCGGCCGGACCGTCGGCCGCACCGGCGCCGGTAACCGGGCAGAGCGGGGGACCGCCGGCGGGGGCCGGCGCGGTAACCTCTCCCATGACCGGCGTCATTGACCAGGTTTTGGTAGCGGACGGAGCCTCGGTGGCGGAGGGCGACACGATTATCATCCTGGAAGCGATGAAGATGTATATCGACGTTATGGCGTCCACCGCCGGTACGGTCACCGGCATTTCCGTGAAGCCCGGCGACAGCGTGCAAGAGGGGCAACCGTTGCTCTCAATCGCCGCCCTGGGTGGGGCGGAGTAAGCCGTGGGCGTCCTTGCAGATCTCTACGCATCCACGGCGCCCTCGGTGATCGGCTGGCAGGATCTGCTCATGCTGGCGGTGAGCGTCTTACTGCTCTACCTCGGTATTGCCCGCAAGTATGAACCGCTCTTATTGGTACTGATCGGATTCGTCGCGCTGCTGTCCAACATTCCGTTGGCGGCGCTCACCGCCGAGGGTGGATTGCTGAGCT
>CAZNRF010000122.1:0-9028 GCA_964575075.1 uncultured Spirochaeta sp.
TACGGAGGGCAACACGTTTGCCCCATCATCAACGGTACCACTGACAATCACCGGTGAAAACTGGTCAGTGTCCCCCAACTCGATCCGCAGGGTCTGCCCGTTGGCACGATTGTAGACGAGCTCTACAAGGCCAACTCCCGGCGCCAGCCGAGCAAACCCTGAACCGGCAAAATACTCCGGATTGGTACCGCCAATCTCCTCGGCCAGGGCGTCGTCGACGGTGGCGTTTATGAGCACCACATCTTGATAGGTAATCCCACCGACAACCGCAGACTCTTCAATGAAGTACTCCAGCACGGGTCTCCCCGGTTCCGCCAGTTGCGTCCCGGCGATGATCGTATCAGGCACCACGGTAATCAGACGCACGAAATTCGCGGTATTGCGCACCGGCATACCACCAAAGAACCCCCAGTACGCGCCGCCGCTCAGCTGTGGAGAAAAGAGTAGCGCCGATTCCGGCCCGCGATTGGTGATCTCCTGGGTAGGGAAGAAGCTGATAACTCCCCGCCCTCGGGACAAGTCCTGCTGGTTGACCATCCACACCGTCATGAGTTGGCCACTGTTGGCGTCAGGATCAGTTACCGAATAGCGAACGCCATACCCGGCATTCAGCACAAAATAGTCGGAAGCCTGAACACTTTGCTCTTCCAACTCGCCGCGGTGGTCATCCACCGCATCGAGGGCACTCGTAAACGCGCCACCTTCTTCGCACCCCGCGACACTCACAACGAGCAGGACTGCGAGAATGATCGCCCCCGCGCGACTCAAATGAAACATAACGTGGTGGTTCATAATGTCTTACATGATATCACACTCGCCGCGGTGGTCATCACCGGGACTCAGCCGCGATTGATTGCGTGACCAGCCCGATCCGGTTTACGTTGATGCATGCAACGTGAAGAACGGTTGGCAATTCCGGTGTTCGATGGTCATAACGACGTCCTGGGCCGGGCGTTCGAACATGCCCCGTACGATTTTGTTGACGGCACCGAAACCTATCACATGGATCTCACCAGCGCACTCGAGGCGGGATTTGCCGGTGGGCTTTTCGCGATATTTGTTCCTCCCCGGGAAGTGGAGACCACACGAGCCCGCTCCTTCGGAAACAACCTGACCACTCCGGGGGTGGTGCCGCTTCCGCGGGCGCAGCAGGCAGCGGCAAGCATGTTCTCCCAGCTTCGCCGGTATATAGAAAAATCACAGGGGAAATTCTATATGGCCCGTACCACCGAGGAGGTGCGTCGCGCCCTCGGCGGCGGGACGGTAGCTGCAGTGTGCCATATGGAGGGAGCAGAAGCGATCGACAGGGAGCTCCATGCGCTGGACGTGTACTACGAGGCGGGGCTACGCTCACTGGGTATTACATGGAGTCGATCCAATCGATTCGGCTGCGGTGTTCCCTTCGGATTTGAACGGACCCCGGATATTGGGCCCGGGCTGACCCGAGCGGGTAAGGATTTGGTGCGGCGCTGCAACGAACTGGGCATCATGGTAGATGTGTCACACCTCAACGCCAAAGGGTTTCGAGATGTAACACGCATATCCCGCGCTCCGATCGTTGCCTCCCACTCCAACGCTTGGACGATATGCCCCAGCACCCGAAATCTTACCGACGACCAGCTGGATGCGATCCGCGATTCAGATGGGTTGGTAGGCGTAAACTTCGGCGTCCAGTATCTCAGACCAGACGGCCAGGCGACCACGGATACCCCGCTGACGCGGTTCCGGGACCATGTAGAGTACATAGCCGAGCGGATCGGCATTGACCGTATCGGCTTGGGATCTGATTTTGACGGGGTTGAGATTCCACAAGAAATTGGGTCCGTCCGGGGACTGCCTCGACTTGTGAGAGCGTTTTCGGACTGGGGCTACTCAGATGAGGAAATCCGAGGGATCGCCCATGAAAACTGGCTCCGTGTGCTTGCCACGACGTGGGGATAGTGGGCCGACCGCCTCCGCCTCACGGAGTACGATCGGCCACTGAGGGTCGCTACAGGGCGTGCTCCATAAACGGTAGAACCGCGGAGAGGCCAATGACCAGCGTCGTGCCGATAAAGATCGCAAACGCCGGCGGGTCCACATGAGTGTCACCCCAGCTAATAAATAGACGGGCCCCGAGCTCACCGATCAGAGCGGCGATAACTCCGAAGACCAGTCCGCCGACAACACCTGCGGTCGCGCCCAGCGGGCCGGCAACCGCCAGCCCCCCAAGGGCGCCGACCAACGAGATATGGTGGGTAACCGGTACCGGCCCGATCGCGTTGAGGGCGATGAGGGATGCCGCGGAAATACCGAATCCGATAAAGACGCTGTCGGTTACGAGAGACATCCAGGCGGAGAGCGCACCTACGCCGGCTCCGATGAGGAGCAGCAGCTCAATCCGACTAAAGAACGGTAGCCACGCGTTATGACGGTCTTCCGGCAAAGACATCCGACCGGAGGCTACGGAGGAGTCAAACTGGCCGAAGATACCTGTCTTTCCGGGAGACAGCACGGCGCGCACGATAAGTGCTGAGAGAAACACACCCAAGGCGATATTATCGGTGGGTAGCGCCAGGACGCCCTCGCCGATCGCGCGAATCAGGTGCCCGATCACGCCGAACAGACCACCCACGACCAGTACCTGCCAGAAATCACTGCGGACGCCGCCTTTCATTGGAGGCGTCAGGATGTCGCGACCGGCATCCACGATTCCCTTCTTCGCGGCGAAGGCAGCGGCGGCAACACCACCACCAAAGGAGATATGTGGTCCAAATACGGCACCAAACGCCACATGGGCCGTAACGGATGAGCTCTCACCGAGGACCGCGATCATTTCACCGGCGATGACAAGAAACCCGGTGAATATGAACGCCGGGAGCGCGCCGATGGCGGCACCGAACAGGCCGCCTCCAAATGCAGCGATAAAGTACCCGAGACTAAAAAATTCTTCTACACCTTGCATCATGTGCCTCCTTCGAGACGTGAGGACGAAATGGTCGACTGCGCGGAATGGCAGCCGGCTTTTGACTTGCATATCTAGGGTAAAACCGGACTGTGACAAATGTCAAATCCGGAACCAGATCCGGCGGGTACTATTTCTTTTTCGCCGAGGCGCTCATGATTGTGCGGAACAGCTTGTGCCGCGTTCCCTCCGGCAGTTCATCGAACTGAACGTGCAGAATTCTGCTTCCACGGGAGGTACGCACAACCTGACCGGGCAGCGCAAGCTTGAGCCCGTTCTGTTCCAGACGAACGGTAAGCTGATCAGCGGCGGCGAAGGCACGTTTTGGGTTCTTTACCGCGCACCCTCCGATACTCAGATCGGTTGTGCGTGATGCGTGCAGCGCCCCGCCGGCAGACCCTACGTGCACCGGAATATCGGTAGTATGGCGGCGATGCTGCCGACGCTGCACGTGTTCAATCCGATCGGTGTGCTCCAGGTGCAGGACCTTTCCGGATGCATCCTTTACAAGGGATGAAAACCGAAACAAACCCTGATTACTGTTACACACCACATCAAGGCGCGTACCGATGCCGAACGCCGTGTGGCCGCGACGCAGACGCACCCGGAGGGAGTCTCCATGCACCGCAGCCACCGTCCCGGCGCCACTGTTCATCGCGTCATCGGCAACGGACACTTCCACACCGGCAGCGAGTTTGAGCGTGCTCATCGCGTCCAGGCCGATCTGATCCACCGACAGCCCCACACGGCGGGCAAAGTCCATGAGCTCCCGCTCAGTTGCAATTCCCTCGCGAATCGCCCGCCGGGCGGCTTTGAGAAAGAGGACCGGGTCATCCAGCAATCGATGTCGATTCCGAGGATTCCGCATCAACCATCCAAGGCGGGACAAAATGCGCTCGTCATCAGGAGAGAGGTGGCGGCCGGGAGGCCCCAGCGATGTTTTTGCCTGGCGCTTTTTGCGAGCTTCCATCTCCTGCCGGCGCCGACGATGTTCCATCGTTGCCAGGAGGACAAGCACAATCGAGACAATTCCACCTAATAATGCAAAGTCTGTCAGAGATCCGGCGGCGGCTAACATTTTCTTCAGGATATCATAAATTTAGCGGGGAGGGCAAAAAAATCACACCCGTAATCGGTACTGGAGTACTACCCGATAGAAATCCCAGTAACTGCCGACGGTTTCGCGGCGTTGTAGCCCCGCCTTAAAGACGGTGGCTTCACTTACCAGGCGATTCCGTTGGATCTGGGGAACCACCGTTACAGCGTGCCGGCGAGAACTTCCCAGTCTCAAATCAATAAGAAGGCCGAGGCGATCGGTTCGAAAACCGGCCTCAAAATTAGCCGAGGCCGTTTCTTCAGCCTGATCCACCGCGGTTCCGAAGAGCTGCTCGCTCTCATAGAGCAGGCCCACGGTGCTCACCGATGGATACGGCGGCTGGTGTCCGAGAATCGTCGTAAACTGCCGGCTCCACCCGTTGTAGTTGTCACCTTCATCGTTTTCAAATGACCACGCGGTGCCTCCGTCTACTGAGGAAAGTGCGCTATAGGTGAACTGCGGTGTGAGAGCGATTACCACATGGTTCCACTCGCCGGGGAATACCGCGGCCAGATCAAACTGGAAGGTACCGCCGAGAGCGCCTCGAGTTACGACCCCGGGAAACGATCGATCGTCGATTTCGCCGGTGTCCGGATCAACCTCCCCGAGCCCATCGATCACCTGGAGATTCCATCCTGTGCCGATCGAAGCTTCAGCGTACACCTTGAGAAGCGCCACCGGCGTGGCGGTCACTCGAAGCGCCTGCGTGGCGGATATGGGGCTTATCCCGGTGCGAGACATGATCGTTATGTTGTTATCTGCGAACAACCGATGTGGCGTCCACCGAAGCGCCGGCACGATCCACTGATGGTCGTACATCGCTTTAAACTCCGCTCCGCCCCAGGTGGTACCGAGGGAGCGCGATCCCGGAGCGCTCGGATTCTCCGGCTCCCTGACCTCATAGGAGATTGGCGCCACCGCCCCATCGGATACGCCGAAGCCCTGTTGATCGCCCACCTGGTAGGTAGAATCGAACCCTATCGACTGAGTCTGCTCAATCTCCTGTGCCACCGGGGCCGGAACCGCACCGATAAGAACCCACGCGCCCGTGGCAATCAGGGCCCACCATCGACGAATCTCACGCCTCCTGGGCATAAATCCGGGAAATCTCCTCGTCGAGCTCTTTGAGTTGGCGCCGACTATCCGCACTCATCGATTCGATCTGAGATACAACCTCCGAAAGCCGATCTATCGCCGCGGCGCGACGTTCCGTCACCTCGTGAATCCGATCCGCCGCGGACTTCAGCGTCGCAGTCGACTCCGCGCTCTCCTGCGCCATCTGACGCGTCTCACCGGCGGAACTATTCACAGAAGCGGTAGTATCCCGCAGTTCCGTCACGGAATCCAGGATCTCCTTGGACCCTTGGGAGAGCTCTTCCAGACTCGAAATCAACTCCTGGAACGTATCGCTTACCTCCACGACGCCATCATGAATCTGCGAGAACATCGCCGCGGCCTGACTGTTTATTGAGCTGGCCTCCTCGATATCCGAGACGCTGCCACGCAGAGCATTCGCGATCTGCTTTGCATAATCCGACGAATTGACGGAGAGTTGACGAATCTCATCCGCCACCACGGCGAAGCCCGCACCGTATTGCCCGGCGTGGGCCGCTTCGATCGCAGCGTTCATCGCCAGCATATTGGACTGGGCGGCAATCTTGCTGATCATCTGGACGAAATCGAGCATCTTCTGGGAGGAGGTAGCCACCTTCTTCATCGCCTCTTCACTCTGGCGGATCTGATCTGAACCCTCTTCGGAGGTGCTCACCAGCCGTGAGACCTGGCCACTTCGATCCTGAGAGATTCGACTCATACTCTGGATAGAGCCATTCATCTCTTCCACGGCGGCAGTGGCCTGCTCTACCGAGCTGGCCTGGGTACCCATCTGTTCCTCGAGGGAGACCGATTGCTGCTGGAGGCTATCACTGCTCCGGGTGAGGCGGTTTACCGCCTGCTCAAGCTCGGAGAGCACGCCCTCACTGTCGGAGGTATCCTCGCGCAGCGACGCGATGACCTGGTGTGCATCGGCGCCCGTTCGCTGCAAATTGTCACCGATTTCGGCGCCCTGCCGAAACCCGTCGAGGAGCGTCCGTAACGCCGTGTGTTGGTCCTCCAGCCGGCGATGGGTCTGTTCCAGATCCTGAATGATTCCTGATGAGAGCCCAAACAGCGCCCGCGAGATCGCCACCGCGATGGAAACCAGCACAAGGGCAAGCACCGTGGGAGTAACTATCTCGGCAAACGTGAACAGCTGCGGCCGGAGAACGGGAGATAAACCAAACACCGCCGCGGTGGAAAGGAGCGTCAGCGTCCCAAACACCGTTAGCATCTTGCGTGAGGTAAAAACGACGGTAGCATCGAGGACCAGAATCGCCATAATGGCGGTGTGCGACTGTAGCTCATACAGCGAGGCACCCACCGCAAATCGCAATCCGGTGAGCAGGACCAACAGGGAGTACACGTGGAGAGCCCCGGCCAGCGGTAACCGCCCGCGAAATAGAATCATCATCGATGCCACAAATAGCATCACCAGCACGAGGAGCATAGCGATGCGGACCGCCCCCTGCCCTTGTATGACGTACACAGCGGTGAGAATAAGAATTGCAACGGTGAGAAACAGATTAATGCCGAAGAGCAATTGCGCTTTGTGCTGCACGATCCGGTCTTCTTCGCGAAACCGTGCCGCCAATCGTGTATAGAACGACGTAAACATAGGAGTATACCACCGTTATATCGGACGGATGTCAACGACCAATACGCAAGAAACGGCGAATCATGGTATAAGAATGGGCATGCACCGTATTCCCACTGCTCATCCGATTCGCACTACCGCGGACAACCCGTTCGCCGCCCGAACGATGACCCACCGACTCCCGGCCAATATCGCCAACGTCATTCGCGCCCATTCGGATTATCCTCCGGCTGTTACCAAAGCTCTGGAGGATCTATCTGCCGCTATCTCCGGCGATCATCCGCTACCGCCACCACCACTCCCCGCCTGGGATTACGACACGTGGTATGCCGAATATGAGCCCTACGCGGGGGATAGCTGGCACGACACGGAGTGGTTTTTCGCCGAGACGTACGCGTTTCGCCTGATCCTGTCAGCCGGCCGTTACTTCGAGACCGGGATCGATCCCTACGGACCAATGAAAGCCGCCGAACTGGACTCGGGAGCGCCGTTTCTGCCGATACAGCGCTTCTTTGCCGCAGAAGGGCCGGCGGCGCCACTCTTGCATGGCGGGTCCGTATCCGCCGAAGCGGCACCGGCGCTCCTGGAAGAAGCGCTGCATCTATCCATGTGGGGGAACAAGGCGGATATCTCCTTCGCTGCCGGTGGCGCCCTGGACCATTCCGCGGGAGAGCGTGAGCTTCTGCTCCGGGACGACAGCGTTGCCGCCGCCGAGATACTCTCCGGTACCCGCGGACCGGTCCACATCATCATGGATAACTCCGGCGCCGAACTCGCCGGAGACGTGGTAGCCGCATTGACAATTATTCGCCTCACCGGAGCACCTGTAGTCCTCCACCCCAAGCTGTACCCGACCTACGTAAGTGACACCACCGTAGAAGACATCCATACCTACCTGGCCCGCGCCGCCGCCTCCACCGACGCAGCGGTCCGCGCCCTATCCTCCGCCGTGCAGGCGGAGTTCCGCTCCGGGGCCCTCACGATCGCTCCCGATGACTTCTGGTGCACAACCCGATTTCTCACAATGATGCCACCCCGAATCGAGACCGTTCTCGATGGCGCCGGGCTGGTGATCGTCAAAGGAGATTTCAACTATCGTCGCGTCTTTCGCGATACGATCTGGTCACCCGGCACGGAACCCACCGCAGCGGCGGGACGGACGTTTCCCTACCCGATCCTCCTCCTGCGAACCATGAAGAGTGACTGCCTGGTGGGGGTTCCCCGGGAAATCACCGAACCACTGGACACCACTGAACCGGGATGGCGCACCGCCGGCAGGCGCGGGGTGATTCAGCTGGTGGTGTAGGTTATGTTCCACGTTTGACACGCACCCCACCGGTACCGATAATTCGCTCGATGAACTCCGGCTCCGAAGACACGGCGCGCTTGCGGAAGGAACTTACGTTTCGCAACGCGCTGGTACGGCTGACAAACGATCTCCTTGTCTCGAAGCTGGATGCGTCGTTCTATCAGACCGCGTTGGAGCGCACCGTGGAGCTCGTCCAGGCCGCGGACGGTGGCAGCGTGCTTGCCCGTCACGAGGACGGACGCTACCACTTTCAGGCGGCGCTCCACTACGAACTCGCCGCACTCCAGGAAGTATCGCTCTCGGAGGATGACCTCGGTGATCGCCGGGAACACACCGAGGTCACGGTGATCAGCGTAGCCGACTATGATCACCGCCTTACCCCGGAGCAGGTAGACGTCTTCCGACGGGCGGGAAACCTCGATCGAATCCGTGCCACCCTCTCAGTACCGCTTCGCGTAGGGGATCAGACCCTCGGATACTTTAATCTCGACAACTTTGCCGACCCGACCGCGTTCAGCTCCGAGGACAAGGAGATTGCCGCGGCGATCGGGGCGCAGGTGTCGGTCGCCCTGTACCGCCTCGTCCTCGAGCATCGCCTCAGGGAAGAACGCAAGCGATATCAGCACATGGCGCACCATGATCCGCTGACGGATCTCGGCAATCGGCGTTTGTTCATGGAATCCCTGAGCCGCGCACTCTCGGTAGCTGCCCGGCAAAGCTCCCGGGTGGGCGTCCTCTTCGTGGACATGAACAAGTTCAAAGCGGTAAACGACAGCTACGGCCACGACGCCGGCGATTTTGTGCTCACCGAGACCGCTCGGCGCATTCGCTCGTGCGTGCGCAACGGCGATGTTCCCGCCCGGCTCGGCGGCGACGAGTTCGGTGTGATTCTCATGGATATCCGGGGCGAGGAAGCAGCACAGGCGATCCATGACAAGATACAGCATGCGCTCCGAAGCCCCATGCAGTTTCGGGAGCAGGAGATCA
>CAZNRF010000123.1:0-8871 GCA_964575075.1 uncultured Spirochaeta sp.
GGGTAAATCTCACGATCTCCCGGGCGGCCTGCTGGGCGGCGGGGTCCCAAACGCCGAAGTCATCGTGACCGATGCGCTCGGAGGATGGGAAGGTAACCATGCGGCCGTGGAGCGCCTCGGCGAACTCGCGGGTTTCGTCGATGTGGACGATCCGGTCGGCGGCACTACCGATCACCAGCGTCCGCTGGGCAACACCGTCCGGAAAGGCTCCGGTATGAAACCAGCGTCGCCGGCGGCCGAGTGCTTTGAGTTCCGCGCTCTCGTCGGCGGGGGAATCGAAGATCGCGCGTTGGATGCTCTCGGGGACATCAGGCCCGAAGAAGCGCTGCCGCATTTCATCTCGTCCGATGAGCCCCAGTGTAAACCGCAGCCGCACCACCGGCCCGAACGCCCGGCCGACGCGCCGTCCATAGGGACTCGCGATTACCACCAGATGCGAAACGGTGTCCGGTGAAAGATCGCGGGCGGCGAGGGCGGCGAGTATGCCTCCTAAACTGTGCCCCACAAGGACTACTGGGTGGCAGGAGCGTTGGCGGAGCGCCCGGCACGCCTGTCCAACGGAAGCAACGCCGGAGTCCACATCGGGAAGCTCGAGATCCGGGGTTTCGATAGGGTGGAAGTGCGGTGTGAGGTGCGGAAGCAGGGCGTTCCAGAAATAGCTTCGCACGCCGTATCCATGGATGAGCAGGAGAGGTTGTGATTCCATCGGGTCTCCAAGGTATACCTGTAGTTTTCGGTCGGTCAACTGACCGGAATTTCGTTGACCGAACCATCGAGTGACATTACGCTAAACACGGTAGTTTCTATCAGATTTTTGGAACGCAATGAAGGGGAAGCGCATGGATGAGTCAGGCATGGGATTTCTTGAGGCGTTGTATGCGGGTAGCTACCGCGAAGACCTGTTACGGGCATCGGGCTCCAAGGTGGACCGGGAGAAGGTTGATCGATTTATAGAGCAGTACAACCGAGTCGTCTCCAAATACGATTCGCTGGAATTGGAACAACACTCCCGGATTCCCGACTCGCTTATGAGCGAATTCAGGGAATTGGGAATCTTCGGATTGACGATTCCTTCTGAGTACGGGGGACTGGGATTCACCACGAGTGAGTACTTGTACGTGGTGGAGGCGATGGCGGCCTCCGATATGGCCCTGGTACTGATCCCGCTGGCACACCTCTCGATCGGACTCAAGGGAATCGTTTTGTTCGGAAATGAGACGCAGAAACAGACCTATCTCACTCCCGCAGCCACGGGCGAAATGATATTCGCCTACGCCCTGACGGAACCGAAGACCGGTTCCGACGCGCAACATATCGAGACCTCTGCGACTCTTTCTGAGGATGGAACCTACTACATCCTCAACGGAAGCAAAACCTATATCACCAACGGCAACTACGCCGGGGCGATGACCGTCTTTGCTCAGCTGGACCCGGAGAACCGTCCCGGATACATGGGGGCGTTTATCGTAGAAGCCGCATGGGACGGAGTGAGTGTGGGTAAGGATATGCCGAAGATGGGGTTGAAGGTCAGCTCAACCACGCCGATTCGCTTCAAGGACGTCCGGGTGCCGCGGGAGAATCTTATCGGCGAACCGGGAGACGGATTCAAGATTGCGATGACCATTTTGAACTACGGTCGCCTGGGACTCGGCGCCGCCGGAGCGGGCATGATGCAGCAGTCCGCGGCGGATATGGACAAACGAGCCGGCACTCGTACGCAGTTCGGGATGCCGATTCGGCAGTTTGAGTTGATCCAGGAGAAGATCGTCAAAGCAAAAGCGCACGCCTTTGCCGCGGAGAACATGACGCTCCTTACGGCGCGGATGCTCGAGCAGGCGCCACTCATGAATGTTGCGATCGAGAGCTCCCACACCAAGCGGTATGGAACCGACGAGGGGTGGAACACGCTCTACGACGCGCTCCAGACTGCCGGTGGCGCGGGGTTTATCCAGACAATGCCCTACGAGAAACGTCTGCGGGACGCTCGAGTGACGACGATCTTCGAGGGTACCTCGGAGATTCACGCGATCTACCCGCCCTTGACGCTCTTTCGAAAGATCGGCAAAGAGCTCAAAGGGGCGTCCGCCCTGCAAAAGCTTGCTACCCTTGTCCGATTGCGCCGACCGCTCCTCCCGAAGTCGGCGGCAGGTTCCGACCAGACGATGCAGCGTGCCCTGCGTACCGCCCGCCGCAGCGAGCGCCTCTTTCGCTCGATGTTGCGCTACGGACTCACCCATTTCGGTGCCAAGGTGGTGCAGGAACAGTTCTTTTTGCGACGGATGACGCTGCTCAGTACGAGCCTCTTCTGGCTCGTAAGCTCGGTATCGGTCTTACGAACGCGCTACGGCGACGGAGATATCGGTGAGGAGAACCGAGCCCTGCTGGAATACCTGATCGCCGAGGCTCAGGAGCTCCAGGAGCGCACCGGAAAGCCCGGTGGCGGTGAGCGCGAACGCGCTCACCGGGCGGTCATGAAAGTTATGAACCGATCGAGTAAAAGCTCCGCCCCTCTTCCGCCAGTCGCGTGAGAAGCGGAGCCGGGGCAAACCGGGGCCCGTACTGATCGGTAAGCTCCCGCAGGCGATCACGGATCGCCCGGGGGCCGAGGGTGTCGGCCCAGCGTAGCAGTCCACCGCGAAAGGGAGGAAAGCCGGTGCCCATGATCATCGCCAGGTCGAGCTCTTCCGGCGACCCGACCACTGTTTCTTCGAGGGCATACGCCGCCTCGTTGACCATATTGAGCATCCCTCTGTCGAAGATGTCCTGAGGGGATAAAGCGCTTCCTCCCCCTCGACCCTCGCCGGCGGAACCCGAGGTGTCGGACCGCTGCATGTCCGAGCCGGCGCGACCGACGAGGGCGCGGCGTAGCGCTTCCTTCATCCTTGGATTGGGTGCCTGCTGCTTGCCATGGGCATAGGTGTAGAAACCGGCTCCCGATTTCTTCCCCAGAAGCTGTGGATCCTCGGCGATCGAGTCGAGCGCCGGGGCCGTCGCCATCCGCTCACCGAAGGCGTGATGCAACGTCTCGGCCACGTGAAATCCTACGTCGATGCCCACCTCGTCCAGGAGGGTGTAGGGCCCCATGGGCATACCAAACTCGGTAAAGAGTCTATCCGCCGCGGGATAGTCGATCCCCTCCGAGAGCATCACCGCAGCCTCATTGAGATAGGGGAGCAACAACCGATTGACGAGGAAGCCGGGGGTATCCGTCACGACCACCGGAGTCTTTCCCAGGCGCAGCGCCAGGGCGGTGACGTCGCCGATTACCGCCTCGTCCGTGGCCTTTCCCCGAATCACCTCCACCAGGGGCATACGGTTGACGGGATTGAAGAAGTGCATGCCCGCAAACCGTTCGGGCCGCCTCATGGCGGAGGCCATCTCATCGATAGAAAGCGCCGAGGTGTTGGTAACCACGATCGTGTCATCCGAAATGTGCTCTTCGAGCTCCGCCAGAACGGACTTCTTGACCTCCATCCGCTCCACTACCGCCTCCACCACGATATCCGGATGGCCGATCGACCGATACTCCACGGCACCGTGGATCTTATTGAGCTTGAGGTTGATCTGTCGGTCGTCGAGCTTGTGACGCTGTTTGAGCTGCTCGTAGACGTCCTTGGCACTGCGGTAGCCGGTGTGCACCGCGTTCCAGGCGATATCCTTCATCACCACCGGAATGTCCCGATTGCTGAACAACCACGCGATACGACCGCCCATGACGCCGGCCCCAAGCACCGCTGCCCGGGTGACGGGTCGGTCCGCCCGGGCGTGGGCGAGGACCTCCTGGCGCTTGGCGCGTTCCCGGGCAAAAAACAACCGGATAAGGTTGGTACTGATATCCGTTGTGGCAAGTCGTCCAAAGGCGGCCGCCTCCTTTCGATGCGCCCGTCTCCGGGCGGCGCGATTGGTGAGGGCTCCACCGGTGGTGCGGCGAAGCACGTTGATCGCTTCGAGGGGAGCGGGGTAGTGGCCGCCGGTCTTTTTCAGGACGTCCTTCCGCGCGGTACCGAAGATGATGCGCCGCCCGATTGGGGTACGCTCCAACCACCATGAGCGTCGCCTGCGCGCCTTCTTCCGGTTGCCGGCGAGGTCCTGATCACCGCCGCTTGTGACGATACGACGGAACAGGGCGCGCGTCCACTCATGGAAAAACGCCGGGGGGTAGACCATATCCACCAGGCCGTATTTGAGCGCCCGGCCGGAATCGATCGTGGACCCGGCGAGGATCATCTTCGTCCCCTGCGCCCAGCCGACCGTCCGGGGCAGCCGGAATGTTCCTCCCCACCCGGGAATAACGCCGAGTTGCGTTTCCGGCAGTCCGATCACCGTCTTGGGGCTATCCGCGGCGGTGCGATAGTCGCACGCCAAGGCGAGTTCCAGTCCGCCTCCGAGGCAGCTGCCGTTGATCGCCGCCAGCGTAGGGACCGGCAGGGCCTGAATCCGGGCGAGGTTGGCCTGGCCGGCGGGGGCGGCGCTCTCCCCCTCGCTGCTGTCGGTAATCGCCTCGATGAGGGGGATGTCCGCCCCGGCGATGAAGTTGTGCTTCTTGGCGCCGGCGAAGATGACGCCCGAAATCTCCCCGCCGGCGGATCGCCGCTCGATCTCGCTGAGTTGGGCGTCCAACTCGGTAATCGCCTCCCTGGTGAAGGTGTTCACCGAGCTATCCGGCGAATCAAAGGTCAGCGTTGCGATGCCCGTGTCGGACTCGACCTCCAGGGTAAAATGGGTAGTGGGTAGGGTAGTGTCTGTTGGTGTTTCGGTCCGGCTCACAGTGGTGTCCTCCTTTATGGTGCTCACGCTTTATGGTGCTCACGCCGCCTCAAGCAGCATCGCCGCTCCCTGGCCACCCCCAACGCAGAGGGTGGCCAACCCGGTTGACTTGTTCTGACGGCGCAGCTCCCGGAGCGTATGAAGCACGATCCGGGTACCGGTCATTCCTACCGGGTGACCGAGAGCGATGGCGCCTCCTTGAAGGTTCATGATAGAACGGTCGAAGAGGCCGATTTTCTTGTCCCGTCCCAGATAGGTACGGGCAAACTCGTCGGAGTCACTCGCGCGCTCACAGGCGATTACCTGCGCCGCAAACGCTTCGTTGATCTCGAGGTACTCAATATCCGACATTTGGAATTTGGTCTGCTCCATGAGGCGGGCGGTGGCGTACACCGGTCCGAGGCCCATCCGTTCCGGCTCCAGGGAGGCGTAGGCAAAATCTCGGAGATACCCCAAAGGCGTCACATGCCGTCGTTTGGCTTCGGCCTCGCTCATGACGAGGAGCGCTGCGGCGCCGTCGGTCACCTGCGAGGAGTTTCCCACCGTCACGGTGCCGCTTCGTCGGTCGAAGTACGGTTTCAGTTTGGCGAGGCTCTCCATGGATTGCCCGTTGCGGGGGCCTACGTCTTCTTCAACCAGAGACTCGAAGTCGGGATAGTGGGGGATCGGGAGGAGTTCCTCATGGAAGAGGTTTTCCTGTTGCGCCGCTATCGCCAGTTGGTGGCTTCGCAGCGCAAACTCATCCTGTTCTTCCCGGGTGATATGAAACTCCCGCGCCAGATTCTCCGCGGTAAGCCCCATAATCAGACCGCTCACCGGATCAGTGAGCCCCTGAATCAGGCCGACCTCCGGCTTGAGCATGCGCAGGCGGAAGGAGAGGAGCGTTTTGATCCGGTCTCGTCCCGTCTTACTCCGCATGAGGCGGTTGATAAACTCGGTGTATTCCTTATTGAAGAGCAGCGGAATATTACTCATGCTCTCCACCCCCCCGGTGATATAGACCGATCCGTGGCCGGCGTTGATCTTGACGGCGGCATTACTGATCGATTCCATACCGCTGGCGCAGTTCCGGTGAACCGTATACCCAGGCACATTGTTCGGCATCCCCGCCTTGAGGGCGATTACCCGTGCGATATTCGCCGCGTGCGCCGGCTGCGCCACATTGCCGATAATCACCTCGTCTACCTCCTCCGGCGTCACCGGGGCGCGATTGATTACCTCCCGCACCACCGCCGCGCCGAGGTCATCTGCGGGGGTATCTTTCAAAACGGTTCCTGCTTTTGCCATGGGAGTACGAATCCCCTCGACTATTGCGATTCGGTTTTTCACCTGGTGCCTCCAATCTGTTGGTACATCTGTTCAATCCGGTCGCGATACATCTGTTCAATCTGCTCACGACGAACCTTCATTGTCGGTGTCAGCTCCCCCGTCTCAATGGATGCGCCGTGATCAACGATTTCAAATCTCACCACCTGTTCACAATGGTGGAGGTGGGTGTTCATCGCATCGATATGCTGCTGAAGCTCGTCCCGCAAGTGTCGGGATGCGAGGTATTCCGCGTCGGTCATGGCGACAAAGCCCCGCTCCTCGCGAACGTGCTTCACCTTTTCCATATCGGGAAAAATCAGTGCCGTCACGTACACCCGGTTGTCCGCGAAGATCACCGCCGTGTCCACGATCGGGTGCTCCGCGATTGCCTGCTCGATCGGCACCGGCGGAACGTACTCACCGGAGGATTTCTTGAACAGTTCCTTTTTCCGTCCCGAAACGGTGAGGTAGCCGTCCTCGTCAATAGAACCGAGGTCTCCGGTATGAAGCCACCCGTCCCGCAGCGTTTCCGCGGTGGCGTCGGGGTGGTTATGGTAACCCCGCATCACGTTAGGCCCACGGGCGAGGATCTCTCCGTCCTCGGCAATCTTCACCTGAACATCGGGAAACAGGGGGCCGACGGTTCCCACTTTTCGGTGCCCGGGATAGTTGACTGCGATCACCGGTGACGACTCGGTCATGCCGTAGCCTTCGTACACCTGTAGTCCCACGTTGATAAAGAAGCGCGCCAGTTCCGGCGCGAGCTTGGCGGACCCGCTGATCATGGTATGCAGCTGTCCGCCGAGGGCGGCGCGGAACTTTCGGTAGACCAGGTGATCAAATATGCGATCCATAAGCGTGGGCCGCGCGTCAACCGAACGACTCTCCGCCCGGGCAATCGCGGCCCGCGCGATCCGCCCGGCTATACCGGGGGTGGCCTGCGCCTTGTCGTTCATCTTGATGTTCACCTTTTCCAGGAGTCGCGGAACCACCGTCATAACGGTGGGGCGTACCGTCGCAGCATAGGTGGTCAGCTGCTTCGGATCATCTATGAAATACAGCGGCACCCCGCTGGTGAGGTAGAAGTACACCACCATTCGTTCAAAGATGTGCGCCAGGGGCAGAAGCGAAATCGCCACGTCCCGGTCGCGATGCAGTGTAAAGCGGTCGCCCGCCCCTGCAATCTGGCTCAGGAGATTAGACTGTGTCAGCTCCACCCCTTTGGGAAGCCCGGTAGAACCGGAGGTGTAGATGATCGTGCACAAGTCGTCGGCGCTGCCCTGTTGTACGAGCGCCTCGTAGCGGTCCGGGTCCGCTTCGGCAATCTCCGCTCCGCGACGCAGAAGCTCATGGAATTTCTCATTATCCGTACAGCATCCAAAGGTAATGATCTCCGCCCGGCCATGAGCCTGTTCAACCGCCATGGGAATCTCTTCGGGGTACCCCACGAACAGGTACCGCATCCCGGAGTCACTCACCTCATGCCGGAAACTCTCGGGAGAGATCTTCTTGAATATAGGCACGGTAACCGCGCCGATACTCTGAATCGCCAGGTCGGCGATGACCCATTCCGGGCTCGGTGGGGAGATCAATCCCACCCGTTCGCCCCGGGCCACCCCGAGATCCGCGAGCCCCAACGCCAAATTCCGAATCGATTCCAATGCTTCAGCCGTTGACACGTGGCGCCAACCGCCGTCGGGTTCCGGGTAATTGAGAAAATCAGCCCGTGGCGACTGCCGAAACGCATCCAAGATGAAGACAGGAAGAGTCTGCGCCATGTACGAACCTCCGAACGATCATAATCGGTCGGGCGACCGCCCGAAATGCATTAATGGTAAACCGACATAGTCAGAAAATCAATGCACAATTACCCCATCAACCAGCGCAGCTGCCCACCTTCTTGAAACAAGCGAACACGGTAGGCGGGGAGTGCCCGCGGCCGTAGAGATCCTCTGATTCACTCCCGCGAGGCCGGGTTCCCCGCATCGCCGAGGGGATTACGGATAGCGTCGGACCAGGGAAGCCATCAGTAGCCACGGCCTCGGTGAACCCGCTTCCACCACGTTCGGCCCCGGCGACCAACTCGCCGTTTCAGCGACTCTTTCCAACAGGTGGGATGTAACAATTTGTTGCGCAAAAGGGGAGGTGGTAATAGCATTGCGTTATGGACGCACTATTTCTTATCGGCATTGCGGTGTTTGTGGTTTCGTCACTGTACTTCCTCATCACGCAACGTAAACCGTTCAATACCGCGTTCCTTGTCAGCTTCATCACGATCGCGTCGTACGTGGTCATGTATGAAGGAACCTTCGCCTCGGTGTCTACCGCCACCGTCCCCATTTTCTGGACCAGATGGGTCTTCTACGCGATCAGTTGCACCCTTCTGACGGTCGAAATATCGCGTATTCTCAACATCGAAAAGAAGAAGTCGATCTTTCTT
Organism: uncultured Spirochaeta sp.; assembly: GCA_964575075.1. GTDB lineage: Bacteria > Spirochaetota > Spirochaetia > DSM-27196 > Alkalispirochaetaceae > Alkalispirochaeta. Next base: position 8,516 of record CAZNRF010000123.1, read on the forward strand.
CTCTATCTGACCGCTATCGTCATGCTCACCGGTGCGCTCTCGAGCTACTACACCGGCACCTTCATGCTTGTGTTCTACGTTATTTCGAGCTTCGCCTTCCTTCTGCTGCTTATCGGGTTCCTGTCATCCCCTTCAGAACACCGAGGCGCAGTCTCCAAGTACCTGTACTTCGGGTGGACCGGTTTCGCTGTCGTGTTTCTCTTCTCACCGGAAGGCTTCGGGGTGATAGAGAATCTCGTCGCAGCGTCCATCTTCCTGCTGCTTGATGTGTTTACGAAGATCGTGTTCTACATCGAGTTCAAGAAGAAGGCGCCGGCGAACTGAGTCCGCTACCGATAGCAGGCGTGATCGGGGCA
>CAZNRF010000124.1:0-8819 GCA_964575075.1 uncultured Spirochaeta sp.
CGCGCTCTCCGTGTTGTTTGGAGCAAAAGGGGATACAGACCTCGTGCGCTCTGGTAGTGACGAGGCTGCGGTGACGGGAGAGTTCAAGGTTTCCGGCCATGAAGCGTGTCTCCAGTGGTTGCGCGCCCGTGATATCGCCCCGGAGGATGGAGTGGTGCTTGTTCGGCGGTCTATCAAGACAGCCGGCCGCGGCTCTATTCTGATGCAATCTGTGCCAGTGACACGCGCGGATCTGGCCGAATTCGCCGGCCTGCTGCTGGATTTGCACAGCCAGCATGAGCACCAATCGCTGTTCGTTGAGACGAATCATCGCCGAATTCTGGATCGTTTCGCCGGAATCGAAGAGGCGGTAGCCGAGTTCTCCGACGTATTCGACCAGTTGGGGAAACTCCAACGCCAACGAGAAACGATCGAGGGCCGTGAAGCTGAGCGCGTCCGGGAGATCGAAATGCTGGAGTTTGCGATCGAAGAGATATCGACTCTCGAGCCGCGCCCGGGAGAGGTGGAGGCGTTAGAGCAAGAGCGGCACCGCATGAACGAGTTCGAAAAACTAGTGGCTCATGTGGAGGCGGTAAATCAGCTTTTCGATGGTTCGGAGTATGGGGTGCTCTCGCTCTTGAAACGGGCCCGACAGGAATTTTCCGCGGCTGCTCGTGTTGACACCGAGCTATCCGGGGACGCCGAGCGGCTTGAGGCGTCTTACTTCGAAATCGAAGATGTGGCTCACGGCCTCGCTTCCTATCAGGAGCAGTTGGCATTTGATCCGGCTCGACTGGAAGAGATCGAAGAGCGCCTCGCGGCGCTACGGCGGCTGTTTCGCAAATACGGTGACACCGAAGAGGCCGTTCTGGAGTACGCTGCTACGGCGCAATCACGACTTACCGAGTTGCGTACCGCGGCAGAGTCGCGGGAATCGCTGAACAAACACATCGCGGAGGTAGAGCAGGAGATCGGTCGTCGGGCCCGCGAGATTCACACCGCACGGGTGGCTGCTGGAGAGACGTTGCAGGCTCGAATTCGAGAGGTTTTATCGGATCTGGCCATGGCGCAGGCGAGGTTTGTAGTGGATATCGCCACACGCACGAACGATTCGGGTCGGCTTATCTGTGGCTCTCAGGGGGCCGATCGGGTTCGATTTCTGATTAGTACTAATCCCGGCGAAGAGCCGCGGCCGCTATCAAAAATCGCCTCTGGAGGTGAGATCTCCCGGGTCATGCTTGCGATCAAGACGATCGTGGCGGCCGTGGATGATGTCCGAAGCCTCGTTTTCGATGAGATCGATACGGGCATCGGCGGTCAGGTCGCGTTGGCGATTGCTGCTCATATGGCGCATTTGTCCCAGCATTCGCAAGTGATTGCTATTACGCACCTTGCGACGATTGCCGTTCGCGCCGATAATCATATAGTTGTAGAGAAGAGTGTCCACGGGGACAGTACCCGGATTTCTGCACGATCAGTGGCCTCCGGCGATCGCGAGCGGGAAATCGCGCGAATGCTGGCGGGGGATTTCGAGGAAAGCCACAGCGTTGACCATGCCCGAGCGCTGCTGGAGCGGTATCAGAGAGAGGTTGATGGCAAAGATCAGTAACGAGGCCCGACAACAGTACTTCGACCGTATCAAAGAGTACAAGCAGACCGCGGAAGCGATCGTTCAGCGTGAGAAGAGCCTTCTCAAAGTCGCGCGCGGACAATCTCCCGGCGTCTCCTATAAGTATCTCGCCCTTGCCGATGAGCGGCTCAACCTAGCGTCATATTACTTGTTGCAGAATTCTCTGTCTGTTTCATTGTTGGGCGTCAAAAACGAGGCGTTTCTCAATGACGCACGCAAGAGTTGCTACCAAGCGGTTATCTACGTTGAAGAGGTCGTGTCTAACTACGTTGATGTGGCGTTCTCGGACTATTCGGATTTGCTGGAACAGATTGACGGTTTTGAGGATGAAAAGCGGTATCATCTGGTCCGAAAGATCGGCTTTACGATCGAATCTGTGGAAGAGGCGTTCGGCGCCAACTCAAAGTGGCGCTGGTCGTTCGTTGAGCTGGAAGGCAGATACGCCGCAGTAGCCAAGAACCTTATCAATTTCAAAACGTTTGTAGCCGGCATGGATCCTCGTGTGGATGGGTACGAGGCCCGTATGGGCCACCTTGATCTCGTTCAGGATCTGCTTACTAAGGCTGCTGATCGGTACCGTGAAAAGTATGAGCTCTCTACTCTTCGTATAGACGATTTCAAGCACGCGATTGCATTTTTGGCAGCTCTTCGCCGCATTCATATCTTGCTCGGCGACGCGGATAAGGCGGAAGAGATAAAGAAGAAGATGGATGTCTGGAAATCCAAGATGGAGACTGACGAGAAAACTCAGGCGCGGAAACGAGCGGTCAAATAGCCGTGGACGGCCTGCTTCGGACATTTCTGGCCATTGTCGTGGGCGTGGTGGTGGCCATGGGTTTTCCACGGGAGATCGGGCGAGAACTGCGGTGGAAGGTTGCGTGGGAGCACACCATGGAGGGTGTTCTTTCGCGCTCTGGTCGCGAGGTCTTTGCCGACACCACGGACGCATACGTGGTAGTGGAATCTGCGCGGCGTTTCGCTTTGATCCACGCGGCGAGTGGTGAGGCTCGAGCTGCGGGTCTCAAAACCGATATGTTCTTGGCATCATCTCAGGCATTGATCAATCAGGCTACGGATGCGCCGCGATGGGCCGTACAATCGTGGGACGGCGATATGCTTCGTGTTATTCCACGCCGGGGGGTGCCCCGCTTGCACGGCGAAACTTTGCTGCAATTTGATAATGGTCAGACCGTCTATGCTGACGTCGTTACCAGTGGTGAACGTTGGTCGATCGACCTTCCCCAAAGCGCCGCAGTATACCATCTTAGCACTGATCCCGACGGAACCAGCTGGCTGGCCCTGGGAACGATAGATGGCCGGGTGCTGATAACAGACGGGCCTGGAGGCCGCCTATGGACGTACGAGGGAGACGTCAATGGAGACGGTGACCACAACTCTACGGTGTATGGCGTCTATGTGGCCCATCCGGATCAGAATTCGAGTGAATCATCTCGGCTTCCCGCGGTATTTGCGGTGCAGGGGACAAATCCCCAGATGGTGAATCGAATAGAACTTACCGAGAACGATAGCGGTCCCGGCGAGACAAGGGCGACAACGATCGGTGAGATTCCGGCGGGATATGCCGGAAGGGCGCCTCAGGTGCTTACCGTAATGGAATCGGGTCACCTGATCGTTGGTTTGAGGGGCGGGTTTCTCGTCGCTGATCCGGATACAGATGAGTTGGTGACGGTCTCGATTCCTGAGCTGAAGGCACTCTCCCATGTTGGTGGAGTGACGAATCGTCTCTTGGTCGCCACCGGTACCAGTGAGGGGAGGGCTGTGATTGTGGGAGCCGAATCAGACCTGTCAGCGATAGCCTACTGGGAGTTAGCCGACGGTTCTGTCAGTGCTCAGGTAGGCGGAGGCGCGTCGTCGGGAAAACGCGTGGTCCTCGTGCAGGATGATCGGGTTATCGGGATAGAGATGACGCTATGATTAGCGGAGTACGGCGGGTGCCGCTTCGGCTGAGGGGCTTGATGGTAGGAGTCACCCTCGCGCTCGTGTCTGGGGTTTCCGTTCACGCGCAGTGGCAATGGCCCTTCCCAGCGCAGGTACCGAGTTCACCTGAGATTACGAATGATCGCATCTCGCCGTGGTGGCGCGTGGTCGGCAGCCTCACTGATCAGAACGATACTCGACGGGTGTACCGTTTCGTCGCACCAGGTGAGTTGGTCTATCACAAAACCAATGACGGTAGCGTTCGTGAGATCTATACGGTTCCGAGGGAAGGTGATCTTGTCGTGCTGCAGCATGGAGACGGCCTCTGGTCATTTTATAGAGGCACTGACCTTCAGCTTGCTCGAGGATCGTGGTCTTCCGGTGCCGGGGTGGACGAGGAGCTGGAGTTCTCTGCTGAAGGGGCGGTATCGTTCGCCATCTTCGATGCGGTGAGAAACGAATTTGTCAATGCTCGGGCAATTCTTCCGGAAACTGAGGTGATCCCAGACGATGGATTGCCGGTTGTCGGCTTTATCCAGAACGGTTTACTCACGCTTTCGCGGAATCTCACTGCCGGTGAAGCCCAGTTCGTCGTGCCCGAGGAATGGTTGGAACCGGCCACCCTTCCGCGGCGCCTGTACATTCGTGTGGACGGTTTATTGCAGGCGGAAATTGACCTCACCGTGCCCCAAGAGACAGCACAACGCGTCACGTCCGATGGTCACCTACTGTTGCTTTCCATGAACCTCGAACCCGGTCCCGTTGTTGTGGAGGTGGAGTCTCATCAATACGACGGTAGCGTCGAGCGGCGCACTATTCCGTTTCAAGTGCCGAATTCGGGACTACTTGACACTCCCTAGGGCATTTTCCACAATTGGCCGATGCTTCTGGAGATGATCCGATGATCCGTAAACGGCTGGAGGAGCTCTCTCTGGAAGCGCTTCTTCTGGTGGCCTCCCAAAATGGACTAGACCTCGAGCCTGATCTCCATCGAGACGATGTTATTGATGAGCTGGCTGATCTCATAGCGGAGAACCGAGAAGAGCGCGAGTCCGCGAATTCCGTGACCGTGAAGATTCAACAGAAAAAGTACGCGCTGTTGCGGGATGACGAAGCTCCTCTATCGCAGAATAGGCTTGATGAAGTTGAACTCCCGAATCACTACGAAACCAATCGTATTACCCTGATGCTCCGGGATCCGCGCTGGGCGTTCACGTATTGGGATCTCAGCACCGGTAAGATCCGGGAGTATCAGGAATCGACTCGTTTCGATGGCTTGTATCTTCGCGTGCTCGAGCTTGAAGGGCACACCGAAGAACTTCGGATCCGTGACTCCTTTGAGATTCCCGTTCAGCTCAATGACGCCAGCTGGTATATATATCTTCCGCGCCGTCGATCGTCGTATCGGATTCAGTTGGTAGCACGAAATAATCATCGGCGGGAGCTTCTGGCGGTTTCCAATGAGGTATACGCCCCCAACGATCACCTGCCGGATGCTCTAGAGGAGCTTGATCGCCACCGTATGGCGCTCTATGAGCTGTGCGGCTTGGAATACCTCGAGTCTCCGCCGTTTGAAGAAGAACCGCCCAACCAGGGACAGGAAGTATCATGAGTACGGGGCAATCGATCCTCCTGCTACATTCACATCTCCCGTTGGTCAGGCACCCAGAATACGAGTCCTTTCTGGAAGAACGGTGGCTGTTCGAGGCGATCAGCGAGACATATCTGCCCCTCCTGCGGGGGATGCGCAACCTTGAAACAGATCGTATTCCCTTTGAACTGGCGATGTCATTCTCGCCGACACTCAGCTTCATGCTGCAAGATGAGTTTCTTCTTGCTCGATATGCCGACTACGTTCAGCGAAATATTGAGCTCGCGGAGCGGGAGCTGGTGCGAACCGAGGGCGATCCGCGGCAGCGCCAATTGGCCGAGATGTATCACGCGAGGTATACCCAGGATCTCATCGACCTTGATGAGACGTATGAGCGAAACATCCTTAAAGGTTTTAGCTACTTTGCCAAAAGAGGTCATTTGGAGCTTCTGGCCACCGCGGCGACGCATGCGTTCCTTCCCAATTTTCGGAACTACCCAGAAACGGTGCGGCTCCAGGTGGAGCTGGGGATCGAGTGCCATCGGAAGAACTTTGGTACCAATCCGCGCGGGTTTTGGTTGCCTGAATGTGGCTACTATGAGGGCTTGGATGACATCCTCGCCGATGCGGGCGTTGACTACTATATCAGCGCAGCCCACGGGGTGCTCTTTGGTTCACCATCGCCGTCAAACGGGACGTACGCACCGGTTCATACCCCGGGGGGTGTGACCGCCTTTCCCCGGGATGTGTACACCGCAACATGGGTATGGTCCTCGGAACAGGGGTACCCGGCGGACCCGGCATATCGCGATTTCTATCGCGATATCGGATACGATCTTCCGCTGGATTATATCAGGCCGTATATTCATGAAGGCGATATTCGGATAGATACGGGGTTTAAGTACCACGCGATTACCGGTGATACGGACGACAAGCAGTTATATGATCCTGAGGCCGCCCAGATGCGGGTGCAGGCCCACGCTCGTGATTTCTTCCATCGCCAACGGGAGCACGTGGGGCGCCTCCGGGAAGTGTTGCCGTCTGCGCCGGTGATCACCAGTCCTTTCGATACGGAGCTGTTCGGGCACTGGTGGTTTGAAGGGCCGCAATGGCTTGAAGAGCTCTTTCGGGTGGCTCACCATGAGCGGACCGCCGCAGAGAACGGTGACGATTCGATGGGAACGCTTGAAATGGCGACGCCCTCCCGATATCTGCGGGAGCACGGGGCGGCTGAACGGGTAGCTCCGACATTCTCCAGTTGGGGAAGCAGGGGGTATGCGGAAGTGTGGATGGACGGCTCAAACGACTGGATCTATCGGCATGTCCACCAGGCGATTGAGCGAATGGGGGAGCTGGTAGCTCGGTTTCCCGATGAAGGCGGCCTGAAAGAACGTGCCCTCAATCAGGCGGCGCGGGAGGTTCTCCTCGGCATGGCCTCGGATTGGCCGTTTATCATGAACGCTCATACCGTGGTTCCCTACGCCACGCGTCGGATCAAGGAACATCTTATCAATTTTACGCACGTGTATGACGCGCTATCTCAGCGCAATATGGGAACTGAATGGCTCACCGCACTTGAGAAGAAGCATCCCATCTTCTCCCATCTGAACTATCGACGACTAAAGTTGGCATCTGTGGAAACGATTCGCCATTTGATGTAGTCCGTACCGCGCAAACGACTTATACAGTCCCGGAGCACACCGGCATCCGTTAATGGATGCCGGTTTTTTTTGCGATTCCCCAAAAACCGCCTGTCAGCTATCCATATGTTTAGGTGTTTCTCAGATACGTCGATTATTCGTAAGCGAATTCTGTCTACAAACGTTGACATATGATGGGATCGTTCTACTATATACACAGTGTGGGAAAAAGTGGGAAAACATAGGTGAAAGTGGTAGAACAGGGATGATTACGGGGCAGTATCGCAACGCTTTGGACGACAAAGGACGGATCATGATTCCGTCCAAGTTGCGTTCCGAGGTTCCCGGCAATACCCTCGTGATCACATCCGGGATCGATCACTGCCTATGGCTCTTTCCCCCGCAAGAGTGGAAGCAGCTATCAGACAAGCTGATGGAAGCTGCCTCTCCCTTCTCACGCAGGGCGCGGCTCTTGCAGCGGCGTATTATCGCACCGGCACAGGAGGTGGAGCTGGACAAGACGGGACGCATCCTGATACCGCCGTTTCTAAAAGAGACCGCGGGACTCAAGAAGGAATGCGTCATGCACGGTATCAAAAAATACATCGAGATATGGGATGTGGATGAGTACGCAGCGTACCTTGACGAGAGCGAAGATGAGTTTCAGGAGGCGGCCGAAGAACTGGGAGGGTCCGTCTCCTTCTTCTAACGATGTCTGTTGAACACGTGCCGGTCATGCTGGATGAGGTTATGGAGTCCTTTGCTCCGTTTCCCGCCGAAGGCCGGATATGCGACGGCACGTTTGGAGGAGGCGGCCACACGGCCCGCCTTCTGGAACTCTGCTCCGGGTGTACCGTTACCGCCATCGATGCCGACGAGGAGATGATCCGCCGGGGACGCCGGCGCTGGGGTAGTACCGGCCGTCTGACGTTGATCCATGGATGGTTCGATGAGGTGTTGCCGGAGCTTCCCCTTCAGGATCGAGTGCTCCTGGATGTGGGGGTCTCTATGTTTCATCTTAAAGAGGCGGACCGTGGGTTCTCCCTCCGGGAAGATGGGCCATTGGATATGCGTCTGAATCCAACTGAGGATGGGGAAACCGCCGCCGAGCTGATCGGCAGAATCAGTGAGGCGGAACTGGCGGACGTGCTCTACCTGTACGGGGAAGAGCGCTACTCCCGTCGTATTGCCCGAGCGATTATCGATCACCGGTCATCGGGCATAGACACCACGGCACAGCTGGCAGAGGTGGTGAAGTCGGCAGTGCCTCCAAAGTACCGCCACGGTCGAAACCACCCCGCGACCCGTACATTTCAGGCCTTGAGAATTGCCGTGAACGATGAACTGGGGCGGATCGAGCGGGCGATACCAGCAGCGGCGGGCCGGCTGGCGGCCGGCGGGCGCCTGGCGGTGATCACGTTCCATTCTTTGGAGGATCGAATCGTGAAACACACGTTTCGGCGCCTGGAGGGGCGCGCGGGTGCAGGCGATACGTCTCAATTTGTGCACCATCCGGCGCATAAAGGATCGACTCCACCCCCTCGCCGGCCGATGTATGAAGAAGAGGGACAATTTCGGGTCATAACCCGGAAACCAGTTGTTCCCACCGAGCAGGAACTCGCGTCCAATCCAGCGTCTCGAAGCGCCAAGCTACGAGTCCTGGAACGCGCCACAGAAGAGGGCTCTCAATGAACGATACACGACGCTGGATAGTCGGATTCTCACTCATGACGGTTGTGCCGATGCTCTTCGTGGTAAACGTATGGCAGTCTCACCGGTTTGTATCACTGCGGCAGAAGCTGGAGTCCACTCAAGACGCTCATCTGGAGTTGCTGGAAGAGAACAAGCGGTTGGTGGTCGGGATCGCGGGGTTGAGATCTCCTGCTCGGGTCCGACTGATCGCCGAAGAGGAGCTTGGTCTTACTCCGGTACAGGCAGAGCGGATACAAAGAATTGAAATCGATGGAGGTGGCCGTGGGCAATAGTCCGTTCCCCACGCTACACCAGTTATCTTCTATCCTCTCGACGCCGAGCCCGGATT
>CAZNRF010000125.1:0-8797 GCA_964575075.1 uncultured Spirochaeta sp.
GGGCACCGAGACTCTCGGTGCCCTCCCGGGTGGTCACCGCGGGAGGATCAGGAATACCCCACCGGTCACGCAGATCGATCCACGCGATAAACGTACCTTCCATGGAATGAACACCCACCCCCGATTCCGGGGCAAGGGCCTGCCGCAGCCGCTCGTATCTGCGGTGGATCGTCTCCCGCACCGTATCGAGCCAGTAATCCCCGTGGCGATACGCCGCCTCGGCGGCGGTGAGGGCCAGGAGATTGGGGAGGCGCAGCATATGCGCGTGAAGCGCCCGCTTGTACCCGTCACGCCACGTGTCACCGGGAATAATCGCCGTCGCCGTGGGGAGCCCGGGAATATTGAACGTCTTACTCGGCGCGACCAACGCCATATCGCGATCCGTTGCGGGCCCCACCGTGAGCCAGGGCACAAACCGTTCTCCCGGAAAGATCAGATCCGAGTGGATCTCATCGGCAACCACCGGTACCCCTGCGGCGGACACCACCTGCTGGAGCGCCTGGAGCTCACCCTGCGTCCAGACTCGGCCGCCGGGGTTATGAGGTGAGCAGAAGAGAAACAGAGATGCTCCCTCGAGGGCCTCGTCGAGGGCGGTATAGTCCATAGCATACTGTGTCCCGCCGTCGGAGGTGGTCTGTTCCGCCAGGGGAACGCGGACCAACGTCCGCCCCAGGGCCTCCACCGTCTCAAAAAAGGGAAAATACACCGGTGAAAAGGTGACCACCCGATCACCGGGGGTGGTGAGCGCTTCCACGGCCACCGCCATCGCCGGCATCACACTGGGAACAACCACCATATGTCGCGGGTCAATCTCCCATCCGTTGCGGCGCAGCTCCCAGTCCGCCAGCGCGTCGCGGTAGCTGCGGGGAACACCGGTATACCCAAAGACAGGATGGTCGATCCGACGGTGAAGCGCCTCAGTGATTTCCGGCGCTACCGCAAAGTCCATGTCCGCAACCCACATCGGGATCTCGTCGGCACTCGCGAGATCCCACTTAAACGCACCACTTCCGCGCCGATCGGGAGTCTCAATGATATCTGTGTCACTCGGTGTATCACGCATTGTCGTCGTTCATCTCCTCCAGTTGTCCAAACTCGGCGCGATGATCCTGCTCAGACCGGCGAAACTCCGACTCCAACTGATCAAGATCCGATTCCTCCAGGTCGTCCCCGGTATAATCATCCTCTACGTAGGATGTACCGAAGCGCGCTTCCCAGTTTCGGTTGTCTTCGTCGTCATACAGGAACTCTTCATCACGTTCACTCATACCTACAGCATACTGCCGCGGTGTTTTCTGTGCCACCGAAGATCGTGTACGGTTGCCTACCATGAGCGATCTATCCCACCGAATTCCCTTCCTCCGCCGCCGGGCCGACATCGTCGCGTCACTGCGCCGATTCCTTGACCGGAGCGGCTATCTCGCGGTAGAGACGCCGCAGCTCTGTCGAACTCCCATCCCGGAAGCGCACATCGAGCTGTTTCAGACCCGCCGCGCCGGCGCTGTGGAGGATTCTCATGATGCCGGTGATTCGCTCTGGCTCCTGCCCTCTCCGGAGTACTATCTGAAGCAGCTCCTCGCGGCGGGGTCCGGCGACATCTACGAAATAACTCATAGCTTCCGCGATGGCGAAGAGATCGGCCGCTACCACGACATCGAGTTTACGATGCTGGAGTACTACACCGTCGACGCCGATAGTGACCGGTCCCTATCGATCACGGGGGACCTGCTGCAGGAAGTGGGGATACGAACCGCGCCGGTCACTCTCACGATGCAGGAGGCGTGGCACCGGTACACCGGGATCGATCTGGCGGCAACGATCTCCGGTGACACCGAGGCGTTCCACCCCCAGGGAAACCGGGATGGCCTGGTTGAGGCGATCCGGGGGGCGGATCTTACCCTGGCGCTCTCGCCTGACGACAGCTGGGAGGACCTGTTTCAGCGCGTGTTCCTGACCTACGTCGAACCGGAGCTTCCCCGGGATCGCCCCGTTTTTCTCACCGACTACCCCGCCCCGGTATCCACGTTGGCACGGCTCCAGCGGGGCACCCCCTGGGCCGATCGGTGGGAGCTCTACCTTGGTGGCGTGGAGACGGCCAACTGCTTCGGAGAAGAAACCGATCCCGACCGCATCGCTGCGTTCTTTCGCGGGCAGCAGGAGGAGAAGGCTCTGCTCGGCCGGCGGCGGCATCCGGTAGATCTCACCTACCTGCGGTCACCGCCGTTGCCGCGGTGCTCGGGGGTGGCGCTGGGGGTGGACCGGTTGGTGATGCATCTGTTGGGTCTCGACGACATGGGAGACGTGGTGAGTTTTCGGCCGTAGCCCTCCGGTGCCCTTTTCAGGTATCCTGGTGGCTCTCTGAAGAATTATATGAAAGGAACGTGATAGCGATGATAAAAGGTGGATCAATAGAGAAAGGGATGTACATTTTGTACAAGGGAGATCCGTATCTCGTAGCGGAACGCGAGTTTGTAAACCCCGGAAAGGGAGCGGCGTTTACCCGTTGCAAACTCAAGAACGCCAAGAACGGCTCCGTCCTCAAAGAAACGATTAAGACCAGCGACAACGTGGAAGAAGCCAACGTCTATGATCGCGACGGCCAGTATCTCTACGCCGACGACAATTTTCATTTCATGGACATAGAGACGTATGACCAGTTTGAAATACCCGCCGCGGTGTTGTCGGATAAGGGCGGATACCTCATGGAAGGCGAGCAGTACCGCATCATCATGTGGGAATCCGAGCCGATCGATGTGATCATCCCGATGAAAATCGTGGCAAAAGTGACGGACGCTCCCGACGCGGTGAAGGGTGACACCGTTACCGGTGCCTCCAAAACGGTCGTGGTGGAAACGGGGATTTCCGTTCAAGTGCCGATCTTCATCAAGACCGGCGACAAAATCCGCATCAATACCGAAACGGGAGAGTACGTGGAGCGCGTCAACGACTGACGCCCTCCGCCTCCTCACCGGTATAGGTCGGCTACTTCCCCCGCAACGCCTCAGAAAACTCCGATGGTATCTCGGACCACAAGCCACCCCGATACCATGAGGACATCTCCCGTAGCAGGCGCGCATACAGGTTGAAGTACTCCTTGGCGGCGTCGTCGTCTTCGTCTTTGCGCGCGTACACCTCGGGGAGCCGCGGGTTCGCCTCCAGCCACTCCTTCACCTTGCCGTGCGCCGCTTTGGGGCGTTCCACCCACCGAAACCATTCGTTCCACTCCTCCGGCTGCTCTGCCGGGGCAACCAGGGAAACCACCGGGATGTGATCCGTCCCGCGATCGGTGTACCATTGCTTTAACCGAGCGTTTCTGCTTTGACGGAACACCCGCGTGGGAATCCCCAGCTCCTCCGCCAGCCGCGCAATGTACGGCAGGGTGGACGCGCTATCCCCACACCAATCTTCGGTGAGAATTACCAACCGCAACTCCTCCGCCGGGGCGGGAAGTACGGCCGCCACCTCGTCGCGATCTCCCGGGGCAACGGTGGCGTCGCGATAGAGACTCAAGACCAGATGTTTATAGTTGGTCAATGATTGAAAGTAGTCGGCCGGCTTGAGTCCGCCGGTCCAGGTGGACTCATCCAGAGGCAATTGTTCCATGGCCACAGGCTACGGCAAGCTACAGTTCAGGGCAAGGGGGCGCGCCACCTCAACACGCTCCCCGGGGATGGTATACACTCCGGGACATGAACGTTCCCGAGGGGTCCACTAAGCGCATCATGCCTCCCGCGGCCCATCAGATTTCCTACGACGACCCTACCGCGCTGGAACGGGTTCTCTCCGGACTGCGCGCGCTCCCACCGCTGGTGTTCCCCGGCGAGGTGGACGAACTCACCCAATCTCTCACCGCCGCCGCCGACGGCCGGGCGTTTGTGCTCCACGGCGGCGACTGCGTGGAGCGCTTTGCAGACTGCCGCCCCGGCCGTATCGCCGATCGGCTCAAGATCCTGCTCCAGATGAGCGTTGTCCTCACCTACGCCGCCCGCACCCCGGTGGTGCGTATCGGGCGCATGGCAGGGCAGTATTTCAAGCCGCGCTCACAGGAGACCGAGACGATAGACGGCCACACCGTGATGACCTATCGCGGTGATCCGGTGCACCGGTTTGAGCTCAACGGTGATCCCCGGGCCCGCACGCCGGACCCGGAGCGGCTGCGAGACGGGTATTTCACCGCCGCGGCCACCCTCAACTACATTCGAGCCATGATCGCCGGCGGCTTTGCCGACCTGCACCACCCCCACGCCTGGGATCTCGACACGATGCGTACCACCCCGCGCTGGGAGGAGTACCGCACGATGGTGGAGCGTATACTGGACGCGATTCACTTCATGGAGAGCTTTGGCGGGGTGGATGAGCAGACGGTGGGGAATATCCGGTTCTTTACCAGCCACGAGGCGCTGCACCTGCCGTGGGAGCGGGCGCTCACCCGATCAGTCGGAACCGCCGGCATTGGCGCAGGGGGAGGTGCCGGGGACGCGGGAGACGGCAGTACCGCGGGGAGCGCAGGCCGCGCAGGCAGCGGGGCGAACGGCGCGGGGAACGGCGCGCTCCGGTACAACCTCGCCGCCCACACGGTGTGGCTCGGGGCGCGCACCGGCGATCCAGACGGCGCCCACGTGGCCTATCTCCGAGAGATCGCCAACCCCATCGGCATCAAAGTTGCCCCGGAGACCACGCCGGACCAGCTCGCACGGCTATTGGATATCTTGGACCCGCACCGCACGGCCGGGCGGATCACCCTCATTACGCGCATGGGACGCTCCCAGGTGGGGACACAGCTTCCCCAGCTGATCCGGACGGTTCGAACCGAAGGTCACCCGGTGATCTGGTCGGTAGACCCGATGCACGGCAACACGGAAACCACCGCATCCGGCCGCAAAACCCGCCGCTTTGAGGCGGTTCTGGATGAGCTCAAGACCACCTTCGCGGCACATCGCGGGGAAGGCTCCCGCGTGCAGGGGGTACACTTCGAACTCACCGGCGACGACGTCACCGAGTGTACCGGCGGCAGCGTTCCCCTCCACGAGGCGGACCTGGAGCGCAACTACGAGAGTTGGTGCGACCCGCGCCTCAACTACACCCAGAGTATGGAAATGGCCTTCCTCCTGGCCCAACTTATAGAGGAGCAAAACCGATGAGCACCACCGGCCCCTTAAAAATCGCCTTTCTCGACCGTGCCACCCTGGACATGGGAGATATCGACTTCTCCCCGATCGAGGCGCTGGGAACGCTTACCTTCGCTGACGCCACGGATCCCAAAATACGCGGCGAGCTCAGCGCCCACGCCGGTGATGCGGAGGCGCTCATCGTCAATAAAGTTCCGATCACCGGAGGCGCGTTGGAAACGCTCCCCGAGGTGGGCCACGTGGCGGTGATCGCCACCGGCGTCAACAACGTCGATCTCGAGGCGGCGCAGGAGCGGGGTGTGGCGGTGAGCAACGTTGCCGGATACGCCCGGTACTCCGTCCCCCAACACGTCTTTGCCCTGATCCTGAACCTGGCCGGACGCATTCGCGACTACGCCGCCGACGTGGACCGCGGTTCCTGGAGCACCTCACCGATGTTCACCCTCCTCCGCTATCCCACCTTTGAGCTGGCGGGAAAAACGATCGGCTTGGTAGGCTGGGGAGCAACGGCGCAAGCCACCGCGCGCATCGCCGAGGGCTTTGGGATGCGCGTACTGGTGTGGAACCGGCGTCCGGTGGAGGCGCCGCCCCACCGGGTCGTGGCGTTTGATGAGCTCCTCGCGGAAAGCGACGTGGTGAGTGTGCACGTGCCCCTGGCGGAGGGGACCCACGGCCTGATCGGGGCAGACGAGCTCAGCCGCATGAAGCGCTCGGCGTTGCTCGTTAATGTGGCGCGCGGCGGCATCGTGGATGAGACCGCCCTCATCTCCGCGTTGGAGACCGGCGAGATCGCCGGGGCCGGGCTGGATGTCCTGGAAGAAGAGCCGCCTCGGAACTCATCCGTGCCCCCGCGCCTCGCCCGGGGCGATTTGAATCTACTGGTAACGCCACACTGCGCGTGGAGCGCAGTGGAAGCGCGGCAGCGGCTGGTGAATGAGGTAGCCGCCAACCTCGCCGCCTGGCGGCGAGGAGAATCGCGCAACCGCGTAGTGTGATCGGCGCATCCGCGCCTCACACCGACAGTTCTACCGCCTGATCCAGCCGGTATCGGACGATCAAGAGCGTCGCGATCATCACCACCACTCCCAATCCGTACAGTCCTGCCAGGACCATGTTCGTGTATTTCTTCATGATATCTCTCCCTGATGTTGCCACGCCTTCCAGGCGTCCTGTAGTTCTCCCACGGTATATCCCACCGCCTCCATCGTCTCAAACACGCGGGGCAGCGTCTCCGTCTCAAACTCCCGCCGGCGAATCCGTCGCGTCTGTGTTTCCGCATCATCGGCAACAAAATAGCCGACACCACGCTGGTTGTAGATGAGCCCGTTCTCCTGCAGGCGACTGTAGCTGCGCTGCACCGTGTTCGGATTCACTCCCAGCTCTACCGCCAGTTCCCGTACCGACGGCAGCCGGTCACCAGGGAGGCGCTCCCCGGTAAGCACCTGATTCTCAATGTATTCAACGATCTGCTCGTAGATCGAGCGGCCCTGTTCGAAGCGCATCCTACGCCTCCGTCTCGCGCAACCGCAGTACCGCCAACAACCAGAAGATCACCACGATCGCCGTTGTCAAAATCGGCTCAAGGACCTCCGGATTCTGCAGATACCACGGCATCACCTCGTTCCACAGGCGTCCATCGAAGACAAATGCGTCCTGCGACCCCAACTCGTGGCCAAACGCGCGCATCCGTCCACCACCGGATTGGGCTTCCTGAATGTAGCGCCCGAAAATGACGCGTACCGCCACCACCGCAAGTACCGCGTAACTCCCGATCCATCCCACGATGGAAAGCAACGTGCGCCCGGCGGGGTGCTTGCGAAAATACACCGCCCCGAAGAAGAAGATCGCGTGCACCGGCAGGTAGGAGAGAAACGCCTCCCCGGCAATCCGCCACCACTCGCCGCCGGCAAAGGAGATTTCGAACGCTCGCGCCGCCTGGCTTCCACCGGAAAGGAGCCCGTACAGCCCCGCCGACAGCACCGCCGCCAGAAAGAACGCCGCCGTTACCGAGAGCCAGACAAATACCGTGGTCACGAGGATTTTGGACCCCGCCTTCTCCCACACCGTGGACGGCCGCAGCAGGTAGGCGATGCGCTGCCCCGGAGAGCGCAACTCGCCGAAGGTGCCGCTGGTCACCGGAACTCCGATGAGCACCATCGCCAACTGGTACCCCGGCCACAGATCAAACGCCTCTACCCCGCCGATCCAGGTGAGCATCGCGAAGAGCATCATCCCTCCTGCCACCGCCCCGGAGGCGATGAGAATATTGCGGTACTGCAGCGTTAGTTCGTGCTGAATCGAATGCATAAACCGTCTCATAGTTCACCTCCGCACACGCGCATCATTTCATCGGGATGCGTCACCGCCGCCTGAAACAGCAGCTCCAGATCGATGTCCGATCCCAGCTCCTCGCCACCGCTCAGCTCCCGGGGAACGAGGGCCACCGAGCTTCCCAGTTGCGTCTGCATCGCCAGCGCCCCGGCGCGCTCGGCAGCCACCTCCGACTCAAAGCGGCGCAACGAGATACCCGCCTGGATATCCTCCAGACTCGCCTGAAACACCACCGCCCCATCGTCCAACACCACGATCGGGTCGGTCAGACTCTCCACATCGCGCACCTGGTGGGTTGAAACGATAAACGCCCGCTCATCGCCGGCGGCCTCCGCCGTGAGCTGCCGAAATATTTGCTTAGACGGAATATCCAGACCGTTGGTGGGCTCATCCAGCACCACCAGCTCCGCCCCCGTGGCCAGGGCAAAGGAGAGCAGGACCTTCTTCTGCTGTCCAAAGGAGAGTTCCGAGAGTTTGCCGTTGCCGGTAACCTCAAAGCGCTGCAGGTACCGCTCCATCTGGGAATGGTCAAAGCGCGGATAGTAGGCGGCCAGCCGCTCCACATACGGTTTGAGCCGAATCGACGGCACATCAAACTGTTCCGGCACGTAGGCGATCCGGGAGAGCACCTCCGGTTTGCGACGCCACGCCGGCGCATCAAAGAGCGTCACCTCTCCGGCCCGGGGAAACAGCAGCCCCGTTCCCAGTTTCAATAACGACGTCTTTCCGGCGCCGTTCTTCCCCAGCAACCCCACGATTCCCCCGGGGCGCACGGTAAAATCCAGTGTTTCAAACAGCACGCTTCGTGTACCGTATCCGAAACGCACCCCCTTCATGTCCAACATGCTTGCTCCTTGTACCACCGTATTGGTGTATTAATTAATTAGTACACCAGTACAATAACAAAGCAGCGCACACCCGTCAAGTCCTATCGACTCGCATCGACAAATCTTCCGATAGTTCGGTCTTTCTCAACCTGCCCCGCGGAAAACGCCCGCCCGTGCATCACGATGTACACCCCCGGCGGGAGCGTCTGCACCGCCACCAAGGCTCCCCCCAGATTAAACAGCGCATCCGATCCCGTCACGGTAAACGGCACCATCGCCCCGGTGAGCACGATCGTTTTGCCGCGGGCCTGCTCCGCGGAAGCTCCGGCCATCGTTTCCGCCGCGATCTCCCTCGCCAGGCGCTCGGCGGTGACCGTCATCGTATCCGTCCCGTGGGTAATCACGATCCGGTTTTCCGATGCCCCCCGGCACGCCGCCACCACCTTCTCCCGATCAGCATCACCCATTTCCAAGCTGTCGATGAGTTGGTTCATTTCCACGCTCACCGGT
>CAZNRF010000126.1:0-8777 GCA_964575075.1 uncultured Spirochaeta sp.
GTTGCCGACTCGATTCGTGAGCTTGTCCAAGAAATGGGGTACTATTTGGTAGAGTGTTCTCACCAGCACGTGAAGGGACGCACCCACGTTCACTGCGTCGTCCACGGCCCTGAGGGCATTGATCTTGACACGCTCACCACGATCCACCGGGCGCTTCAACCGCGGTTGGAGGCCATCCTCGATGAGCGGGATTTGCGAATAGAGTTTAGTTCACCCGGTGTGGAGCGAACGATCAAGAGCTTTCACGAATTGCCGGCCTTTGTCGGACGCCCGGCAAAGATCCTTCCCACCGATGCCGATGAGTGGCGGAACGGGACCCTGACGATGGCTGAGGCCGACTCCTGCGCATTCGAGTTGCAGGATGGTACCACCGAGACCTTTACCCCGGCGACGCTTCACAAAGTGCGCCTGGCCGATTGAGAATGTAGGAGGAACAGCGAATGGCTGCAGGACTTGCGGACGCGATCCGTGCCGTAGTGCAAGACAAAGGGATATCGGAAGAACTCTTGATGAGGGTCATCGAGGAGTTTCTCTATGCCGCCTATAAACGAAAATTCGGCCATGCGGACAATGCAGTAGTCCAGTTTAATGATGATGGAAGTGAGGTCACTCTCTTTTCCCAGAAACGCATCGTAAACGAAGTGGAAGACCCGGTCACCGAGATTCCACTGTCCGAGGCCCTCGAGCTGGATGAAGAGTGTGAAGTGGGAGATGAGCTACTCATTGAGATCAATCCGCAGGAGTTTGATCGAGTGGCGATTCAGACGGCAAAACAGAAAGCCCGCCAGCGCATTCGAGAAATACAGAAGGATACGATGTACTCCGAGTTCATCGACAAAGTTGGTGAGCTGGTTATCGGATATGTCCAGCGCGAGCGCAACGGAAACCTCTTTGTTGATCTGGGAAAAGCCGAGGGGATCCTCCCGAAGCGGTACCAGTCACCCCGGGAGGCGTATCATACCAACGATCGCATAAAGGCGCTGATCGTAGATGTGGTCAAAGGGAACGCGGGGTTGCAAATCGCCCTTTCCCGAACTCACACCGATCTGGTCAAACGCGTGTTTGAACTGGAAGTACCGGAAATCTACGGCAAAACGGTAGAGATCGTCCGGATCGTGCGGGAAGCGGGGTATCGCACAAAGATCGCCGTGGCCTCTAACCGTGAAGATGTTGACCCCGTGGGGGCATGTGTCGGTCTCCGCGGTGTCCGAATCCAGGCGATCGTACGTGAACTCGAAGGCGAAAAAATCGACATTCTCAAGTTCGATCCGGACCCCCGGGTCCTGATCAAGAACGCTCTGTCTCCCGCGGAAGTCACGAATGTGGTGATTCTTGACGAAGCTCGCCGTCAGGCGTTGGCGATCGTACCTGAAGATCAGCTGTCTCTGGCGATCGGCAAGCAGGGGCTCAACGTGCGCCTGGCCAATCGCCTTGCCGACTGGAACATCGATGTGAAGACGATGGATCAGTTTGATGAGCTCGATATCGCCGCCGAGTCGAAGCGAGCGGTGTCCGCGCTATTCCGGGATCACGATGAGGCCCCGGAGGATGAAATAACCTCCGTCAGCGAGCTACCGGGCATCACCGACGAAATGGTGCGCATCCTCGAAGCCAACAACATCACGATGATTGAAGAAATCGTCGGTCTTAGCGATGAAGACCTGCGCAATCTCGACGGTATGAACCCCGATATCGTTTCGGATCTCAGCAACATCATCGCGGAGAACGTGGAAATCGTAGAGGAAGAAGACGATGAGTATGACTACGATGAACGCGAAGAAGCCGAATACGACGATGAACAGCAAGAGGAAGAAGAGGTCCAGCCTCAGGTAGAGCCTGCCGGCACAGAGACGTACTCCATGGAAGAGTACGAGGAGCCGGAAGAATTTGAGGATGAAGAAGAGGAAGTCATAACCGAAATCGCCCAACTCCCAAGCATGACCGAGGCGATTGTGGCAAAACTCAACGCCGCTGGAGTGGCGGATCTGGAAGACCTCATAAACCTGGATCCGGATAACCTCCAGGAGGTGGAAGGACTGACGGAAGATGAGGCCGCTACGATCCGAACGATTCTGACCGAATACGTTGAGATCGTTGAAGGGGATGACGAGGAGTAACGTCTCGTCCTGTTTACAGACGCGGACCGTAATCGTTAAACTCACGAGAAGGATGTCTATGGCAGAGGATCAGGATAAACAGAAACCGAAGACGACGCTCATCAAGAAAAAGGCTGATACCACGGAGAGCGGTGAAAAGAAAAAGGTTCGCGTGGTCGTAAAGCGCAAGCCCAAGGCAAAGCCTCAGGCAACGCCCGACAGCGAATCCGAGAGCGGCGGTACACCCACAAAGCCGACTCCAGCCGAAGACGTATCGCCCGGGAAAGCATCTTCCGCCTCTCAAGATTCATCCCAAGGTGACTCGTCCCCTGAATCACCGGCCGCGGACTCCTCGTCAATGCCCGGTAAAAAGCAGGAAACCAGTAGCTCCGATGAAACGGCGGCATCCGCCCCAACGGCATCGGCCGATACGGGAGGGTCTTCCCAGGCCGCTTCCGCGTCTTCCCAAGCGGCGGAACCCGCTCCGGACACCACGAAAGAAGCGACGCCCCACCCCAAGCGGGAAGCCAAGCAGGAAGCGCCCGGGGAAGCCCAATCACCCGCCGCCTCCAAAGAGGCGCCCAAAGAAGAGAGTGAGGCCACCGGTGGGGGACTGGCGTGGTCGGTAAAAGAGCCTGGAGTACGCAAGACCCCGCGGCGCACGGCCTCCGAGGCGCGGAGTTCGATAACTTCCTCAGTCGGTCCCCGGAGCGAAGCCCGGAGTGCCCCGCAGCGCGGCGGACGCCCCGAAGCTCGATCCGGACAGGATCAATCGGGAGGTCAGCGGGCAACCGGCCGTGGTGACCGCCCCAGTGGCCCGCGAACGGGAGCGCCCGGACGAGGCCCTGGACGTCCGCAGCAGGGAAATCGCCCCGATTATCCGCCCCGCAGCGGTCAGGACCGAGGTCCTGCATCTCGAGGACCCACAAATCGCGGTCCCGCTGGACCCGGCGGATCCGGAGGTGCCCCCGGCGCCGGTGGTCCTCCGCGAGAGGGGAAAACCGGACCAGCCCCCAAGCAGGGGGGCGGGAAGAAGTTCTACAAGAGCAAACGCGGCCGAGGCGGTTTTGATCGCGACGAGCGGCAGCGTGAAAAAGAAATCCAGTATAGTCGCAAGAAGCCGCAACCTCGGGCTAACCCGATTCCAAAAGAGATCGACATCATGGAGGTTGTCACGGTCAGTGAACTGGCCAAGAAGATGAACCTCAAAGCCAATGAACTCATCGGTAAGCTCATGGGTATGGGCATGATGGTCACGATCAATCAGCAGATTGATCGCGAAACGGCGGAGATTCTGGCCGGCGAGTACGGCTGTAAAGTGAACGTGGTGTCTCTCTACGACGAGACGATTATTGAAACCGCCGATGACCAGGAAGGAGATCTGCGGGATCGCTCGCCGATCGTCACGGTCATGGGGCATGTCGACCACGGAAAGACCAAACTCCTCGACGCGATTCGCTCAACCAACGTCGTTGACGGTGAAAGCGGCGGCATTACGCAGCACATCGGAGCGTATCAGGTCTCTCTAGATCAAGGATCGATCACGTTCCTCGACACTCCAGGACACGAAGCGTTTACCCTCATGCGAGCCCGGGGTGCGCAGCTCACGGATATCGTTATTCTCGTAGTCGCCGCCAATGACGGAGTAATGCCTCAGACCAAAGAGGCGATTAGTCACGCAAAAGAAGCGGGAGTTCCACTGATCGTCGCGATCAACAAAGTTGATTTGCCCGAGTCCAATGTGGACCGCGTCAAACAGCAGCTCTCTGATCTCGAACTCATTCCGGAAGAATGGGGCGGACAGATTCCAATGGTGGAAGTCTCGGCGCTCAAGCACCAGGGCATCGAAGATCTGCTCGAAACCGTTCTGTTGCAGGCGGAGCTGCTCGAGCTCAAGGCAAACTACACCCGCCATGCCGAAGGCAAGGTGATTGAAAGCCGAATCGATCCAGGTCGCGGTACCGTTGCCTCGGTTCTGATAGAACGGGGCACCGTTAAGATCGGTGATGCCTTTGTTGGCGGTATCTACGCCGGCAAGGTGCGGGCGATGTTTGATGATCGAGGTAATCGCATCGAGCAGGCGTACCCGTCAATGCCCATCGAGATCCTGGGATTCGATGGCGTACCGCAAGCTGGTGACCCATTCCAGGTGACATCGGATGACAAGCAGGCCCGACAAGTCGGGACCAAGCGTCAAGAACTGAAACGGGTCGAAGAGGCCAAGAACGTCAAGAAGGTGACTCTCGACAACCTCTACGACAGCATCCAGGAAGGGGAGATCCAGGAACTCAAAGTTGTCCTCAAGGGTGATGTCCACGGCTCGGTAGAGGCGCTGCAAAGCGCGCTGGAGAAACTGAGCACCAATGAAATCCGGCTTATAGCGATCCACGCCTCCGCGGGAGCGATCAACGAGGGCGATATTATGTTGGCCTCCGCGTCAAATGCTATCGTGGTCGGGTTCCACGTACGACCGACTCCTCGGGCGATGCAGCTGGCGGATCGAGAAAAGGTGGATATCCGCAAATACAGCGTGATCTATGATGCAGTAGAGGATATTCGCGCGGCTATGGAAGGCATGCTCGCTCCGGAGCTCCAGGAGGAGACGGTGGGAGCAGTGGAAGTTCGGGATACCTTCAAGGTGCCGAAGATCGGCATCGTTGCCGGCTGTTACGTGATCGAAGGAAAGGTTCGGCGCAATGCGAAGGTCCGTGTATTCCGTGACAACATTCAGATCCATGAGGGAACGATTTCCTCGTTAAAACGCTTCAAGGACGATGTCCGCGAGGTGGAGACCGGGTACGAATGCGGCATTGGAATCAGCAACCTCCAGGATGTACAGGTTGGGGATACGCTGGAGATCTTTGTCGTCAAAGAAGTGGCGAAGAAGCTCAACGGCTGAGGTCATATGGATGACACGCGACGAGCTCGGCTCTCCCAACGAATTCAGGAGGAGCTCAGTACGCTCCTTCTGAAAGGAGAAATTAAGGATCACCGGGTAAATACCCTGATCTCCTTCAGCTTTGTAAAGCTTGCCAAGGATGGGTCCGTGGCGCGCGTCGGGGTCTCTTCGGTCCTGGATGACCACGTGGTGGACTCGGCTGTGGCGGGGCTCAACTCGGGAGCCGGCTACCTCCAGGGTCGCATCGGCCGAACCCTCAAGATGAGACAGACACCGCGCTTGTACTTTGTGGCTGATCACAGCATCGAAGAGGGCCAGGCGATTATCAATACAATCAACGAGCTATCACGTAGTGAAGAGCGGAATTCTGCTCCTGAACAAACCGACGAGGATTAGCTCCTCCCGCGTTTTAACACCTTTGAAACGCACGTTCTCGGGACGGCGTATCGGGCATACCGGTACGCTCGACCCCTTTGCAGACGGACTACTCGTCGTCCTAGTGGGAACGGCAACGAAGATGTCCCGGTGGTTTCTCAAGCTGGACAAGCGCTATGAGGCGGAAATCGCTCTTGGAGCGGAAACCGACACCCTTGATACCGAAGGCCGAATCGTGGCGGAAGCTCCTGTTCCCTCCTTTGAAACGATTCGCTTGGCTGCGGAGCAGTACCACGGAACGATCATGCAGATCCCACCCAGCTATTCCGCCCTCAAGATCGAAGGCCAGCGGGCCTACCAGCGGGCGCGACGGGGAGAAGCGGTAGAGATTCCCGCCCGCCCGGTAGAGATCTATGAGCTCTCTATTGCTCCGGGAAAAGACGGCGATCACGTGATGCTGGCCACTCATTGTGGCAGCGGAACCTATATCCGCGCTTTAGTACGTGACATAGCCACATCCGCCGGCACCCGGGGATACTGCACCGCGTTGAAACGCACGTGGGTAGGACCGTTTTCATTGGAGGATGCGGTAACTCCCGATGAGATCACTACCGCCGACAATCCCGAGACCTATCTGGTATCCATTCCTGACGCGGTCCGGCGCCTGGGCATCATGCCGGTACTCCCGGCTGATTCGGAATCGGTCCGCCATTTGCGAAATGGCAAGCCCATCGGGCATCGTGTGGCTGAGCTATCCCTTGCTGATAACCGCGACGGTGAAACCCTGATCATCGATGGCGAGTCCGGGGCGGCGGTAGCGATCGTCGACCACTCCAACGATGAGTGGAGCTATTGTGTGGTATTTCCGGAAGGGACGTCATGAAGAAGGCGCCGATTCCCACCACCTACTGGGAACACCCCGACCATCCCCCGGCAGGATTCCCCACGCACCGGCCCGTGAGCCTGGCGGTGGGAGTGTTCGACGGCGTCCACCTCGGACACCAGCAGCTCCTGCACCGGGCGGTAACAGATGCCCGGACTCTTCAGGATGGAATCCCCGCGGTGCTTACCTTCGACCCAAATCCGGCTCGTCTCACCCGTCCATCCAACTACATGGGCGATCTATCGACGATTCATGAGCGTATGTATAACTTCGCCCAATTCGGGATTGAAGAGGCAATTGTGGTGGCCTTCTCCCAGCAGTTTGCCGCTATGTCGGGATACAAGTTTCTCGAGCGAATTCTCACGCTCTTCCCGTACCTGCAACTGATGGTCGTCGGGTTTAATTTCCATCTCGGACACAACCGGGACATCCACGCCGGCGAGCTTGCCCGCTGGATGGAGGAGCGGTCCGTCAGGGTTGACATCGTGCAAGCGCTAAAAGATAATAAGGATTCGATTAGCAGTTCCCGAATCCGTCATGCCGTCGCGGCTGGGGACCTGGGACACGCCGCGGCCATGCTGGGCCGACCGTACACGATAGCAGTTCACGGTCGGCTTCCATCACATCGCACCGAGTGTCACCAGCTACTTCCTCAAGCGGGCGAATATAGGTGTACTTTTGTGAAGGAAGAGTCCAGCCGCGAGGGCATGATGAGGGTGACCGAGGATGGCACGCTCGAGTGGGAGCCGCGTACCGAAAACACAGATTATGTTATGCTAAGGAGTACGATTGATGTCATTGACAGCTGAACAGAAGCGCGAGGTTATCGCGGAGTTTGGCGAAGGGGAGAAGGACACCGGCAAGCCGGAGGTCCAAATCGCGCTGCTCACCCGCCGTATCGAGGAACTCACTGAGCACCTCAAAGTGAACAAGAAAGATCACCATAGTCGCCGAGGACTGCTCAAGCTGGTAGGCCAGCGGCGTCGTCTGCTGCGCTATCTCAAGGGGCAAGATCTGGAACGCTATCGCACCCTTCTGGGCAAGCTAGGCTTGCGGAAGTAGTATCTCGGATGCGCCGGCCGGGTCTACTGCCCGGCAACGGCGCAATAGACTCGGTTATTAGGAAAAGAAACGAACATGCACACAGCAACAATTTCCATCGGTGGACAGGACTTAGTTCTGGAAACCGGGCGCATGGCTAAGCAAGCCAATGGCGCTATATACGCAACCTACGGCGGATCCGCAGTGCTGGCCACTGCTACATGCTCCGACGAGCCCCGTGAGGG
This sequence comes from uncultured Spirochaeta sp., assembly GCA_964575075.1. GTDB lineage: Bacteria > Spirochaetota > Spirochaetia > DSM-27196 > Alkalispirochaetaceae > Alkalispirochaeta. Next base: position 7,540 of record CAZNRF010000126.1, read on the forward strand.
TCTCGATTTTGTACCGCTTTCGGTAGAGTACAACGAGAAGTACTATGCGGCAGGCAAGATCCCCGGAGGATTTCTCAAACGGGAAGGACGGCCCAAAGATAAAGAGGTCCTCGTCTGTCGCCTGATCGATCGCCCGATGCGGCCCCTGTTCTCGAAGAAGTTCATGCGAGAACTTCAGATCGTGCCGACGGTGCTCTCCGCCGATCAGATAAATCCTCCGGATGTGGTAGCTATGGTTGCCGCCAGTGCCGCTGTTCATATCAGTGACATCCCCTTCGATGGCCCGGTTGGCGCCGTTCGCGTCTGTCTCGTCGAGGGAGAGATGATCGTCAACCCGACCTTCGATCAGGTTGCTCGTTCCGAGTTGGAAATCATCGTAGCCGGAACAAAAGACGGGATCACGATGGTCGAAGGCGGCGGCGAGGAAGTCTCGGAAGAGACGATGCTGAAGGCGATCGATACCGCCCGAGAGGTCATTCAGGACATCTGCCGCGTTCAGGAAGAGATTCGTGAAGCGGTTGGTAGAGAGAAGCTTCCCCTGGTGGAGGACGAAAAAGCCCTCCCCAACGCCGATGAGATTCGCGCCTATGCCCACGAGAAACTTGCAGAGGCGTGCTTCGTTCTCGGCAAGCACGAGCGTTATGCTGCGGTAAAAGCGATCAAAAAAGAAACACTCGAGCATTTCGCCGAAGCCCTTGCGGAAGACGAAGACTACCCAGGTTTGGCCAAGAAACTCCTCGGGGACCTCGAGCAAGAGATCGTGCGAAATTCAATTTTGGAGAACGGACGTCGCGTCGACCACCGCGGTCTCGAAGATATACGACCGATTTCCGCCGAAGTTGACATTTTGCCGCGGACCCATGGTAGCGCCCTGTTCACGCGGGGAGAGACCCAAGCCCTGGCAGTGGTCACCCTGGGAACGATGTACGACGAACAGATCATGGACGATATCGATGGAGATCGTCGTGAGAACTTCATGCTTCACTACAACTTCCCTCCGTTTTCGGTTGGTGAAACCGGCCGCCTGGGGACCGGGCGGCGTGAAATCGGCCACGGGCATCTGGCGCACCGCGCGCTTGCCGGTGTGATTCCCAGTAAAGAAGAGTTTCCTTACACCCTTCGTCTGGCCTCCGAAGTCCTTGAGTCCAACGGTTCTTCATCGATGGCCACCGTGTGTGGCGGTTCATTGGCTATGATGAGCGCTGGTATCCCCACGAAGAAGCCGGTTGCCGGAATCG
>CAZNRF010000127.1:0-8749 GCA_964575075.1 uncultured Spirochaeta sp.
TCTCCGCTACGCTGCGTGAGGCGGGCCTGGACGTCCTTCCCACTGAGACCGCGCTCGTTCCGGTCATGATCTATGACGAGCGTCGGGCCCTTGAGATGGCATCCCGTTTACTGGACCGGGGGATTTACGTCATAGGGTTCGCCTATCCGGTTGTACCCCGAGGGCAGGCTCGCATCCGCGTGCAGATGTCCGCCGCCCACACCGTTGAGCAGGTAGGAGCAGCTGCCACCGCCTTCGTGGAGGAAGCCCGAGCGATGGGGATAATCAGCTGAATGGCCCCTCGGCAGGACCCGTACACTATCCTGGCCGACTACTACGATAGTGCATGGTATGAGTACTCCGAGTACATGGAACAGCTCATCCTTGACCTGGAGCGGGAAAGCCGCCGCCGCTTCTCGCGAGTCTGTGACGCGGCGTGCGGATCGGGTTTGCTGCTGCAGAATCTCAACGACGGAACACGATCACTCACCGGGTATGATCGAACCGCCCGAATGATAGAGCGCGCCCGAATGCGCCTCCCTGCAGGAAAGTTGGCCGTGGGAGATCTTCGAGAGACCCCACCATTCCCCGGCCCCTTCGATCTGGTTACCTGTGTGTATGACTCCCTGAACTATCTGTTGGACGCGGAGGATCTACACCGTTTCTTCCGCGCGGCTCGTGGCATCATCGCCTCCGCCGGGGTGCTGGTGGTGGATCTGAACGATCACACGATGTACCAGGACCGGGACGGCACGGTGCAGCACCGGCTCATCGGCGGGGTGGGAATTCGAGAGCGTCTGGTCTACGACCCGGGGCCGCCACCGCGAGCTCTCACCACCTTCGAGTTTCCAGATGGAACAGAAGAACATCGGCAGCGTCCCTGGGAGACACATGAGGTTGAGCAGATCCTGGATATGGAGGGTTGGCAGCTCCTGGATACGATGGACGTGGTGGATGACGACGACGATCAGCCCAGCGGAAAGGTGGTATATATCGCGGTGCCCGCGGAACAGCGCCCGCGTAAGGTGTAGCCGGACCGGTGGCGCCGTAGTAAATTGTGACAACCATGATCAGAAATGCGGCGAAGATGCTCATGACGGTATGTATGCTCGGCACGGGGGTTGTGAGCCTGGTTGTTCCCTCAGAACCGGAGAGTCGGCCCACCACGCTCCCCGGCGCGCGAGAAGTGCAGGCGTTGCGGCAGGCGTTCCCTCACCGGGTTGCGGACATCGGATTTCGCCGAGGCGAATGGGCGCTGCAAATCGACGGAGAATGGTTCTACTGGGCTCAGGGACGGCTCTTGCCTGAGCAGTTTCGGGGCCAATGGGATGAGTTTGTTTCTATTCGGTTTTACAACTACCAGTTGGGGCCGTGGCAGGAGCGGGAGATCGACGCCGACCTGGAGACACGCCTACGGGAACGTACGGCCAACCGCAATAACGACGATCGCGTCCGCTTCAATAGCTTTCTCGACCGCCTGTACCAGATAGACGGGCCGGCGGAGGCGGAGCAACGGATGCGGCCGGTGACGTTCTTGGGCCGGAGAACCCGGGTTCATTCGGATATGGTGGCAGCCCTCGAGCGGGTGGAAACGCGGATCCGAAACGTCATGATGACCGACCAGGAAGTGCGTGTATACGTCCAGAATCTTGCGGGGTTACATGGATACAACTGGCGCAACATCGCCGGCACGCAGCGCCGCAGTTATCACGCCTATGGTATGGCGATAGACCTCGTTCCTCGGGTGTGGAACGGTCGCTGGGGGTACTGGCGATGGGCCGCCGATGGAGGCGTTCCGGAATGGTGGAACTTACGCGGTGATCAACGCTATCACCCGCCGCAACCGGTGATCGATGCCTTTGAGACTGAGGGATTCGTGTGGGGCGGCAAATGGCTGTTTTTTGATCCGATTCATTTCGAATACCGTCCGGAGGTAATCCTCATGGCGCGGGAGTGAGGTACGATCGGGGGTGTGTCACCCTCGGCGCGTCGCGTCGAGGATGTCTCTTGCTCGGTCAGCGTCATCGCGATGCACGATCAGCGAGATCGTTTGTCCGACCGAGCCGATCGGTGTTCCCGGACCCCCGCCGATTCCCACCACCCGGTACCGTACGCGTATCCCTTCACGCTGCAGATGATGAAACACAGTGATCGTCTCTTCAGGCCGATGACCGGGATCCGCGGTGAGTTCCGTCCACTTGCCACCGTGCCGAAGCCGAGAGAGCCAGGCGGTGATCCATATGCGGAAGCGGGCCATGCGCCGTCCCGCTACTTCCGGGACGCCGCTTGCACCGCGTTGGAGATGCGCCGTACCGCATCTGAGATCGCCGAACGTGCACTCTCAGCCGCCGACGCAGCTTCCGGATAGCGTTCGGCTTGCAGATCCGATTCCGCCGTTGCGATCGTCTCCGCCACCGCGTCGAGGTCAGCCTCGGTAGCCGCAACATCGAGGTCGATTCCCCTTACATCGCGGGCATCGTCCAGTGCGGTGCGCGCTTCCTGAATCTCATCCCGAGCGGTGGTTACCGCCTGTTCCGCGCGATCCTGAGCGGACGCCTTGGCGTTGCTTGCGTCCTGCACCGCCTGTTCGGCGGCAACCTGGGTCTCTTCCGCGAGGGACCGGGCGGAATCGTACTCTTCGTTCTCCGCTGCAGATTCCATTTCAGAAAGAAGCTCTTGGGCCTCCTCGAGCGATTCCGGGGCGTAACGGGAAACCTCGGCGTCGTCCTCCGCCCGTTCAACAGCCTGCCTGGCTGCTGACATTTCCTCTTCCGGCGGCTGGGCACACCCGGCGATGGAAACTACCACGGTGGCAATGAGCGCGAGACGGCCGGCGTAAGAGCGAATGTGTTGTTTGATCATACTTCAATTATCGACCGGATGAAGGCTGGTGACAACCGGATAGACCGTGATGCTCTACCGAAACCGTCGATCCTGGTGTATTGTTCCCGCCGTGGTTTTCGTAAGCTTTCTCCTCCGGGTACTCTCTGCAACCGCCGTATCCTTCCTTCTTGCCATTGTGGTGGGTGATCAAACCTCTCCATGGGATGAGGCGTATCGCACCGTTCTGTCCCGGGCTGAGGATCCGGTGCCGGTGGCGGAGGAACTGCTCGTGATCGAGGGGCCTCTGCCCCTCCAAGCGCAGGGGGAGGAAGATATCGCCCCGGGGGAGCTCCTGTGGACCATAGCCGAACTCGGAGCTGATCGGGTGCTCTTACCGCACTCGTGGGGTGATACTGATCTCGCAACGATCAGCGCCTCGGAATCCGATGCAGCGGTGACATCTCGCATTGCAGGAGAGTTCTCCCGTATCGATGAGAACATCGTCGAGCTCTTCGACGGGATTCGTCTGGGCTCGATCGCCCCGGGAGAAGCGGACCGGTTTGTTGCGCATCTGCGAGAGCTGGTGGCGGAAAGCACCGAGCGGGTCCAGGAGGCGGTCTCTCAAATTAGCGGAACGAGCCGGCGGTCTGTTGCGGACGTGGTGGCTGCCCTCGGAAACGATCGCGTGGCGTTGGAACTGCCCCAGCTTGGTATCACACCCCCGGGGTATCCGGTAGCCGGGGCGCCCCTTCGGCGCCTGCCGGTATCGTCGCTGCGGCGCTACCGATCCGAATACGATCAGTTTATGACGAGGATGTACGCGCTGGAGGAGGCGGGCTACTTTGAACAGGCGGATCCTCAAGAGCAGCCGAGGGTTATGGGGGACTATCTTCGCTCTCTGCGGCGGGAGCTGTACGAGGGGGCGCCCGAGTCATCCCGGGAGGATTGGGAGTCCGCCACGGATCGGCACCTTGCAGTGGCGGGAGAACTGATCCGGCGGGAGCGTCAGGCTGCGTTACTCGAGCGGCTTGAAGCGCTGGAGGGTGAAGAGGGTCTCGGTGATGAGAGTGCGGCGCAGATCCGCTCGATGAAGGAAGAACTTGCCGGCGTCTTTGCCGCGGCGCGAGCGGAGTATGCCGCGCTGATGGCGATCCGGGAGGAGCTGATCTCTGCCATAGATGGTTCCTTCGTGATTCTGGAAGATGGCGCCCACCGCTCCGCGCGGGCGGCGGTAGCCAACAACGCACTTGTGGGAGAGCAGCGCTCCGCTCCTGTGGGGTGGCCTCGTACGCTGATCTTGACGGTAATCGCCGCGGTGGTGGGGATGCTCCTGGCGCCGTTTCGGCGGGGGTACGCGTTGCTGTTGGCTCCCGTCGCGCTTGCGGTGGGAGCGGCACTGGCGGTGGCGCTGTTCGTCATTGGTGGTATCTGGATCGCTCCGGTGCCCCTCGCTACCGTGGGTGTTGGGGCGGCGGTGTCGGTGGTGATCGCCGCAGGGTTCTCGCAGCGTGCGGCGGAGCGCAGAATCCTCGGCCGCATGGCCTATCGGGTTCCCTCTCGTCGGCTGAAGCGGGCGGTGGTGCGCGGCGGTCTTCCTGGCACGGAAACCGGTCGTCGGCGGGCGGTTATCGTGGCGGTGGCTCCTGATGTGAAGGGAGAGAGTGATGGTGTGGTATTGCGGTCCTATCAGCTGGCGATCGCTCGAACGATCACGAAGCACGGAGGAATCGTATTCGGTGAGGAGGGGTTTCAGGTATTCGCCGCCTTTGATGAGGTGTCTTCAGGCGGCGAGACGGGCCTATTCCACACCGTCGGGACCGTAGTGCAAGAACTGGTCGGCGAGACACTTCCCGTGGGCACCGTCGTTCGCTGCGGCGTAGAGATGGGGGAGGTCCTCTTTTACATCACCCCGATCGGTGGGTACCGAGTCACCGGACCGGCCGTTACCTATGCCCGTCGTTTGGCCCAGTTTGCCCGGAAGCGTCACGTTCGAGGGTTGTTCGGATCAACATGTGTCACCGCCTTCGCGGATGGAGCGGCGCAGGGTGCCGGAGACTTCCAGGAAGCGGGTAAGCTGTCCGTTTCCAGCAGCGGCGACCACTACGCGTTCTTTACGTTTCGGGGAATAGACCGACCATCGCCCTGAGACGAACCACTTTGCCCCCGCCTTCTCCAAAATCCGCCCGGTACCGCTCACCGTCGTCGGAAAACGCCGAGGCATACTCTCCGGGAAACGGTGCAAAGCGCTGTTGACTCCACTCGAGTTCCGGGTCGCTCAGTCGAGCGTCGCGTCGTTCCGGGTCGAAGTAGATATAGGAGTCGTGAACGCCTCGCTCATCCTGGGGCGCTTCGTCGGTGCTCTGCAGGTACCGGATGACGCCCTTCGTCATGTCCACCGATTGGATGATCGCTGAATGGCCGGCTCGGCCGTCCCGGCTTCTAAACAGCATGACATCCCCCGGGCGAAGATTGTGGAGATAATCTTCAACCTGAATGAGATGTTGGCTGTTGGAATCGAAAAACTGCGTGCCCACATAGAACGATGGATCCCTGTCTCCCCGGACGCCCAGCGTTCGTGCCAGGATCCGCCCCAAATCGACACCGCCTCCTTCGGCCACCGTAGTCAGGATGTGCCACACGAATCCGGAACAGTCCATGCCGACGCGGCCGATGCCGTATAGGTAGTTATATACGTCACGGGGCTCAACTCCGTCGCCGGTGACGTACACGTATGGTCTGTGGGGCAGGCCGCGGTATGATCCCGCTTTCATCCCGGCAAGGTCGAACAGATCTGTGGAGGTCCGCCATGTTCCGGTGGGCAGATCGAATATCACAACTTTCTCCCGACCGTCGCCTAACACATCCAGGTACCGCTGAAAATCCGCCGACTCCAGAATCTCGTCGATACGGTCCCACAGAAAACGGGGATCAGCCTTGCCGTCCCCGTAGATAATAAGCTCAGTACCGGCGAGTTCCTGTCGCTCAAAATTCTGGGCAAACGGCATTTGGAGGGTCATGATCGAACCGTCGATCATGTAGGTTTGGAACGACTGACGGTACGCCCGTTCGATTTCCGCCTCGATTCCTTCTCCCCAGATGGCCGCGGGATCCGCAAACGCCTCGAGGGCCGCAGCGGTGGTCTCGAACGCCTCGCCGGAGGAGGGCTCCCGTGGTTCAGCGGAGCTGACCCCGAATACTATCACGGTCAAAACAACGCCGAAGAGGAGGTGTAGCCGGGCGGTAGCGAATCGATCTCGAATCACAAAGAGAACGGTACTACAGGCGCGATACGGATATAAAGAGGGGAGGTCACCTATCGGCGTCCCGGGCACCGGTGCTACGTCTGTATCGCCTGTCGTGCATTCTGGTGGAGTGTCTCGAGATCGGCGTAGTGTTCGAGATAGCCGGGAGCGGTGCAGGCGGCTTCGAGGAGGTAGTTGTTGAATCGCAGCAACGCCTGTCGCTCTCGTTTCTGCTCACAGGCGAGTCCGATCTCTCGGGTGGTTTCAAAGAGGCGGACGATAACGTTGGTGTGGCCCACGGCAGCCTCAGCAACCGGGTAGAGGACCAGCGATACGAGGACATCAAAGCTCACCGGCCGCGTGATTACTCGGAGGATTCCATCGGAATCGAACCGGTACGGCGATGGGAACGGCGTGCGTGCCACTAGGGCCAGCGCATCAGCTAGTCGATCGATACAACGGAGTGCGGTAAACGAGTCGGTCGTGCCGGGAGACAGGGCGCGAATCGCGATTTCTACCAGCTGGTCAAAAACGAACCCAACGTCTTGCTGTGCGGTGCGCTCACTTCCCAGGACAAAAACATCCTGGAGCGCGTGGGTATGGCGTGCCGTAACACGGTGACTTGGCCGTGCCGACGCGACTATCGCCTGGTGGTTCACGAAGTCTCCGGGTCGCTTCGTAAGGTAGATTTGCAGATCATTCTTAATCGCGACCTTCATCAGCTTCACCGCATCTACCGCTTGGATATAGCCTCCACCGGACAGGGGTAACTCGAAACTGTCGTGCCACGGGGTAACGGCGCTTTCAGGAAATCTCTGGGCGGTACCAGACTCTGTATAGGGCGGTTCAGTTCCGATTCCCTTCGGATACAGTTTGTCCAGTGAGCCTACCAGCTCCTGGCTCACTCGAGCGATCACTCGATCTTTCTGTACCGAGAGGGCGGCATGATGAATAAAGAAGATCAGTACTGCCACCGCGGCCAGGCCCAAGATCACCGCAACAACGATCGCCAGATCCGGAATCCGGTCTCCGGCGGCTCCCGCGTTGGCTCCGTCTACCCGACGAATCAGCAAAAAGGAATACACGAACGTTCCGAGAAACGTTCCGAGTACCGTCTGATTTGCCCGATCCCGGATAAAGTTTCTCAACAGCCGCGGTCCGAGTTGTCCCGATGCGAGTTGCAACGCCACGATGATTATTGAAAAGGCGGTTGTCGCCACGGTGATCATCGAACTCGCAATCATCACCAGAAGATCCCGGGTGCCCTGGGATCCCAGAGAATCAACCCAGGCGATCGCGGGAAATCTGTTTCCGATCGTCGTCTCCGTGAGCAGTAGAGAGAACGCGGCGGCTGCCAGGGACATGAGGGCCGGAACAAACCAGAAACTGTAGCGGAGCAGCGCTTGCGCTTTGCCGAGTCGTGCGCGCATTTCGTGAACGTACTACCTCAAATGAGGTTCGGACAATCTCATGTTGCGAGGTCTCCGGCGCTGCTATAATGGCTCTGTGAGTATCTCCACAGAGGAACGGCGACTAAAGCTGACAATTGCCTACAACGGCGCCAAGTTTCGGGGTTGGCAGAAGGGAAACGGGAGGACTCTTCAGAGTACCCTGATCGAAGCGATGGAACGGGCGCTACCCGATGCCGGGCCGGTGCGTATAGACGGGGCGGGACGTACCGACGCGGGAGTCCACGCCGAAGGACAAGTTGCCAGTGCGGTGGTGCCACGAAGTGCGCACCCGGAACAACTGCTTCAACTGGTCAATCGGTATCTTCCGGCTGATATGGCGGTACGTGCCGTTGAATCTGCAGGTGATCGTTTTCACGCTCGCTACCACGCCGTAGCTCGAACCTACCGGTATACCATCGTTGACGGGCCCGTGGGTGATCCCTTTCTCAACGGTCTGACCTGGCGTCACCCGGGAGACCTGAATGACCTTGCGATGCAGCGAGCGGCGGAGGTCTTCACCGGCGAGCATGACTTCGCGGCGTTCACCGCCGACAAGAAACGATCGAACACGGTGCGAAGGGTGTTTTCGATCAAGGTGAGTAGGCGACCGAAAGCAGTGAGCGGCCAAGCTCCACAACCCCTCGACATTTGCGTTCGAGGGGATAGTTTTCTCTGGCGCCAGGTGCGGATGATGGTTGGGGCCCTCGTGCTCTGTGGTGAAGGATCGCTATCCACTGATGAGCTCCAATCCATTCTTCGGTCCGGCGACCGATCCCGCGCTCCGGCTCCTGCCCCGGCGTGGGGACTGACGCTGATTTCTGTGGACTACTGAGCGGAGGGTGATGCTCCGGTATAGCTGAATGTTGACGAATGCCGAGACAAGCCCCAACCTTATCCAGACCGGTATGAATCCTGTGGAAGCGATGCTCGCGGCGGTAGGCCCCGGCATCACTATGGTTGCTGCAGCGTTCATAGAATCGCGCTACCTCGTCCCGGGCCATGCATAATTGAACCGAAAGAGGCGTACATATGTTCTTAGAACTCAGTCAAGGATTTCGAAGGTCCCCGGGCGAGGTGATTCTCCTATTCGCCGTTATCCTCGCGTTTATTATGGTGCCGACGGTGTATCGAGTAAGCAGAAGGCGGGCGCCAACGGTGTTTTCCGCTTTGACTTTAGGGTCCTCAATCGCGCGGGTAGCGAGCTCGAGCTGGAACATAGTGAGCAGATTGAGACTGCTCAGCGGCGGGAGTACT
>CAZNRF010000128.1:0-8706 GCA_964575075.1 uncultured Spirochaeta sp.
CCGTGGTCCGCCGCGCGCTCTCGCCGCGGCCGGCGAGCAGCGTCCGCCGCCGGGACCTCCACCGGAGGGGCGCGCTCCGCCCGGGCCAGCGCCGCAGCACCCCGAGCGGTGGGGATCTCCAGGATCATGCCGGTGCGCCGATCCACCGCGATGATTTCCCCGTCCTGGGCAAACTCCAGCCACAGGAGCGCAGGATCCACCGGATCATACGCCGCCGCCGCCAGATCCTCGTAGAATCCGTTGCCCCGATAGATCGCGCGCCCCGCCGGGCCGTCTCCCAGATCGCTCCAGGAAGCACCACCATCGGAACTCTCATAAATTCCGTGAAACGTCGTTGCCACCAGCACCCGGCCGCTATCGTGTGGAGAGACCGCCGCGCTGGTGAGGTAGGTATTCTCTCCGGTAACATTCCGCAACGCCGGCACCTCAATCGCCTGATCCGCCCCGGAACGCTTCACGAGGAGCGCGGTCGGCTCAACGTGCACATCCTCGACTGAAACGGCGCTCGCGCCGCCTGCAACTAAAACCAGCAGCGCCCCAACCGCTGCGATGAAAGACTCTCGCTTCATGCGGCGAATGTAACACGATCATGCCCTATCGTATCTACAACGCTGCCGTCTACCATGGGGTGACCGTTCGCGGTGAGCTTGATACGATACCCGAGGGAGGAACACATGACCGCAGCAGTAGTGAGCGATATTCACGATAACATCTGGAATCTCGAGAAAGTGATCACCAGACTTTCCGCAGAAGCCCCGGAGGAGCTCTTCTTCCTGGGTGATTTCTGTGCGCCCTTCACCCTGGCGCAGCTCGCGGACGGATTTTCCGGTCCGATTCACGTTGTCTTCGGCAACAACGATGGAGACACCTACCTTCTCAGCCACATCGCCTCGCAGTACGACCACGTCACCCTGTACGGACAGTTGGCGGAGCTCACCATCGAGGGGGCGACAGTTGCGCTCAACCACTATCCCGACATCGCTGCCGGGCTGGCGGATTCAGGTAAGTATCGCGCCGTTTTCAGCGGGCACGACCACAAGAAGTATATTCTCCAACGGGGCTCCACCCTCTGGGCAAACCCCGGAGAAGTGATGGGACGCTTCGGCGAGCCCAGTTTCGGCATGTGGGATTCGGCGTCGAACGAGTTTCGCCATGTGCCGGTCTAACCGCTCGTGAGAAGAACCAGCCGCTATACCGTACGCTTTCCCGAGCCGATCTATCCACCGGCGGAGACGTATCGCCAACGGTTCATGGACTTTCCCTTCTGGTATCGCTGGTACCTGCGGCTCCGCGGGCTTCTGGGGGCTCGGTCCGTGGAAGAGGCTACTCGCGCGCACCATCTGCAGGAATTGCGGCGTCGGCTGGATCGCACGGCCCGCAGCATCGTAGACTGCAGCGTCCCCGCCCTGCTCCCCGCATTTCACCAGCGCGTGCGGTCCCTCAAGACACAACTCAATCGCATTCGCGGGGCTCTCGATGAGACCACCGGCATCGCCCGCGGCCCGTTTCTCCGCACCGTTCTGGAACCTAGCGCGCCGGAAGTGGCCGAACGCCTCCGCCCAGCGGGCACGTTCTCCTCGGAGGTGCTGATAGAGCCGGAGCTTACCCTGCAAAGTGCGCAATCCCGCGTCCGCCGCGCCGTGGGAGACGCCCTCGACCAGGAAGTGGCCACCATCGAGCGGCGGATTGCGCCGCTGTGGAACGCCTTGCGTACCCTGAATCTCCTGCAGCGTGTGGATCTGGACGCACTCCTGCCGGTGCAGGGCGCCCGGCGCGAGCAGACTCCGCTGCGCGTGGTGCAAAACGCGCTGCTTAACCTCTACCAGACGCTGGAGCTGTGCCACCACCACCTCAATCCGGAAGCCACCGAACACGCCTGGGCGTTCGCGCACCAGCGAATCCGCTCACAACCGGGACCACCCCGGGCGATCTGGTCGGAAATCGAGGAGTTCCGCTCGGCCGTGCCGTTTGTGGAGTTGATCCGCTACGCCGCCGGGGAGCCGTTCCTGGAGATTCCGGGCCTCACGATCAAAAGCGACTGGTGGAGCCCCCTCAAGGAGGAATGGCTGTACCGCAGTGTTGAGCGCGTCGGAGGAATGCTGCTTCAGGCGCGCCAGGAGGCGATTTCACGCACCTTATCCCAGACCTACTTCATCGACCGTGCGCCGCCGGCGTGGATCCCCACCGCCCTGCAACCGCAGACGACCGGCTATTTGCTCCTGCTGGCCGGCAGCGAATTCTTTCATGACACGCGACGAGTGGTGTCACAACTGGTGATCGACGCGGAGTTCTATCACCTGGATACCCGAAATACCCTGCACCAGGCGGCGCTGCAACTGGACCAGGCGTTGGAACGCCTGCGCTCCCTTCTCGGAGATGAGCGGGATCCGGGAACACTGCGGGAAGAGATCCAACGGCTCCAACAACGCAGTACCACCTCTTCAGTCGTGAGACGGCAGCTCACCGGCCTGTACGAGCGATACCGCCCGCGGGTGCGCTCGTCTATCGAAGAGACGCTGGATGCGCTGGAGCTCATTGGAGGTCTCATTTCGCGTACTGAAGACGGTACTGAGCGAGCCTATCGCATCCGGGAGCTCCACAGTCAGAGTTTCAGCGGAGATTACCCGCCCCGGGAGCTCATCGATATTGTTGCCACCCGGTGGCATTCCCTCGGACGGCACCTCCGGGCGCTCTACCGGCTGGAGAACGACCTCACGAGCCGGAGTCGGCCACAAGATCCTGAAATTCCGGATGTCGCTGAATAAAGCCGTCAACGTACCAACAGACGGGCACCACCGTTTTGCCGTTGGTTCGGGCCGCCTCCAGCGCGGTCCGGACCACCTCCCCGGCGAGTCCCCGACCTCGCAGGTTGTCGGGAGTGTAGGTATGGGTCAGCACCCAGCGATCTCCCTCCTCCGGCTCGTATGCCACGTAGACGTCCTCTCCATCCACGGTGGTAACGAATCGCTGAAAATCGGTTTCGTGCCGTACAGAATGGCTCATCAGTACTCCTCCTTCAGGTTCACCGTGCCACCACTATCCCGGGGTGCGCCGTCTGCTATCCAGCGGGCCACGGTATCGGTGACCTCCCGGGCACTCGCGCGGGTGGCAGCAACGTTGTACCCCCCAAGGTGCGGAGAAAGAAGCACATTGTCCAACTCGTGAAACGGAAACCGCGAGGGCAGCTGGGTACTACCGGGAGGGTCAGGGTATCGGTACCATGTATCCAAGGCAGCCCCGGCAAGCGTTCGATCCCGGAGCGCGCGATACAGCGCCTCTTCGTCAATCACTTCGCCCCGCCCTACGTTCACGAGGGAGGCCCCTCGCATCGCCGACAGTTCCGCCCGTCCCACGAGCCCGCGGGTTGCAGCCGTGAGAGGCAGCGTGGACACGACAACGTCTGATCCGCTGATCGCCTCCACCAGCTCCGCATGGACCGCATCGAAGAGCCCCTCTGGAATCCCCTCCATACCTGATTTCCGTCGAAACCCGCGGCACCGTACCCCAAAGGGCGACAGAAATCGCGCCAGCCACTGACCGATAGAACCGGTGCCCAAGATCGTGACCGTGGCATCGTAGAGAGAGTCCCAACTCTCCGTAGGCGGCTCCGCCGCTGCAAAGCCGTGCCACACCCCACCGCGGAGATCCCGATCGTACGCCACCAGCCGACCTCGGATCGCCATAATGAGCGCCATCGCCCGCTCGGCAACCCACATTCCGTTCGCGTGGGCGTTTACCACCTGAATCGATCGATCCCGGAGCGCTGTGATCGGCAACGAGTTGAGCCCTGCCATGGGGATCGCCACCAGCCGCAGATTGGGCAGGCGGTCCAGCACCTGCTCGGGGAACCCTAACGAAATGAGGGCCACCGCTCCGTCTCGCGTGGCCGGCGGCAAATGAGCGATATCTTCGGCTCGTCGTACCGGAACCACCGAAACGCCCGGCACCAATGCAAGGTCCGCCGCCCGTTCCTTCCACAGCGTGTTATCAGGTGTATTGAGTATGACTGTCATGCGGATATTGTAGCCAGCCTGCGCCTGGTCGTCACCCTGCGCCTTGCACAAAAGACTGCCCCCGGATACCTTCCGGTATGATCTCCACGGAACTACGGTCCCATCTCGCCGAAAGCCTTCGCCGGAGCCGCGACACCGTTTGGTGGCTGGTACGAATCATGGTACCCGCCTCGGCGCTGGTATTTATTCTGCAGCGCAGCGGGGTATTGCATCTCATCGCGGGATGGCTGGAGCCGCTCATGCGGGTGGTGGGGCTTCCCGGGAGCGCCGCGATGGCACTTATCTCGAGTGTTCTCGTAAACCTCTATGCCGTGATCGCAATGCTTCCCGTTTTGGGCCTCGACCACCGGCAATTGGTGATTCTCTCGCTGCTTTGTCTGGTGGCGCACAATTTTCTGGTGGAGTTGGCCGTGACCCGCCGCACCGGCACGCCCATGCGGCGCATGCTTGCGGTCCGCACGATCGGGGGCCTCTTCCTGGCGTGGGTCGTATCAGTGGTGGCGCCGCAGACGGGCTTTTGGGTTGAGGCGGTGCCCTTTCCGGGCAGCGCGGCAGGCGCGGAGAACGGGATCGCTCAGGGTGCCCTGGGACCGGCCCTGGTGGAGTGGGCGCGGGGCCTGGCACTCCTGCTGACACGGGTGGCGGTAATCGTGAGTGCCCTGGTAGTACTCACGCGGTGGTTTCAGTTTTCCGGTATTACCGACCGCCTGGCGAAGGTGATGCGTCACCCCTTGCGGGTTCTGGGTCTCCCCGCCTCCAGCGCGTCAGCCTGGATCGTGGCAAATACGCTGGGCCTGGCCTATGGCGCCGCAGTGCTCAAAGAAGAGGCCGAGACCGGGCGCCTGAACGCCGCCGACGGTGATCTCCTGAATCACCACTTGGGCGTATCCCATTCACTCGTGGAGGATACGGCGCTCTTCGCGGCGTTTGGGGCACCGGTGGCCTGGCTCATCATCCCGAGATTAGCGCTGGCGCTGGTCGTTGTGTGGGAACGGCGGCTCGAACGGCTCCTGGGGCTGCCAACGTTTAGAAAACATCCTGCAGCATCGGATTCTGGCCCGTAATCATGCCATCCTCGTCGTGGCATTTGCGCGGTCCTTCCACACCATAGAGGATCTGGCAGAGGTTGCGACACGCCGGATTCCAGTCAAAGCGCTTGTCCGGGTTGTTCCGATAGAAATTATTAAACTGCACCAAGCGGCAGAGCACGTCTGCCGGCAGACTCTGTTCTATCTGGCCGGCTACCGCCTGCGCCCGGGATGCCGGTAAGCCCAAGGCAAGCTCCAGAAAATCCTGGGTGGCGCGATGCTTCAAGAGGAGCTGTCTCGCTTGGCCTTCGCCCTGCCGGGTGAGCGTCACGTAGCCGTACGGCTCATACTCGATGAGTCCCGCCTTGTCCAGTTTCTGAAGCGCCCCGGTCACCGATGGTCGGCTTACCCCCACAACGCCGGCAATGTCCTTGGATCGCGCCACTTTGTTCTCCGCCGATAGCTCGTAAATCGCAAGTACATACCGCGACAAACTCTCGGTGAGGCTCTCTACGGACATCTGTGTTTTACTCATCATCTTCAGCCTTGTTCCATACAAAAATTTCTACGCCGGCACTTCGGGATTGATCGACCCGACACGCCCCCACAAGAGGACAGTGCGCACAGCCGGTGACCTCACATTCCGATTCCGGCAGAATGATCTTCCGGGACACCCGACCACGCTCCATGTGGAGACGCATGGCGTCGGCGATTCGTTGGGAGGATTCTCCGAGTTCCGCCGCCAGCTGGGAAATCGTGGCGTGCCCACGCGTCTGCATTTCTTTCTTTACGGCCGCTACAATCACGTATTTTCCTCGATCCGGTAGACCCGAATCTTGTTAGGTATACCTAAGTATATTTGCCTTTTGGGCAGCGGTCAATCCAGGACTTGATGAACCGCACCGTGTTTTCTATTTTTACCGGTATGAGTGAACAACGAGCGATCATTATGCATGGCCTCAGCCTGGCCGAGATAGATCTGGTCATGCGGGCAGCGAAGAAGGAGCTGGAGAATCCGCGAGACGTGATTTTTGCCAAGACCACAGAAAACTCACTGAAAATGAAGGTGAAAGATCTTATTGAGGACTTGGCAGAAGACCACAACTACCTGAGAGAGAATCCCCCGGAGCAGCTTGCGCGAAAGGACGGAAACGACGCATAGACCGTTACGACTGCAGCGACTTACCAAACAACAAATACGGCCCGGTTTCGGCGGTAATCTGGTATCCCACCTGCTTGAGAAAGCGCTGGTGCTTGGATGCGGCGCGTCGGACCGGCGCCAGCAAAAAGCGCACTTCGTCCCGCTCGTCAAGCTCGATCGCGCTGTACAGGTGGTGGACAAGGCCCAAGCCGCGGTACTTCCTGGTCACGTAGTCCACGGGAATCATCATCGATTCTGAGGGATAGAGGTCGGTGTGAATAACCCGATACACCTCGCGCAGCGCGGGATCGTCTTCCGATTCAGCCGGGGGTACCGGTTGTACCAGAGCGAAACCTACCGGCGTCAGATCTTTAAGGGCCACGTAGGCCCGGCCCCCCGCCTCAAAACAGCGGCTCAGCCGATCGGTGGAAAAATCAGGAAAGAACTTGAGAATGTCCTCGAGATTATGAGCCAGGAAATCATCCAGTTGGCTCCGTTTATCCGGACCCACCGCAATGTAGCGGACGCCATTGAGATCAGGACGCACCATGCGCACCAGGTACACAATATCCACGATCATGATAAACGCGTTCGTAATGAGAATCGGGATGCTCGGCAGCATCGTACCGTAGATCACAAATGCCGTTGCCCCGATGAGATTGAGAATACGCAGCGGCAACAATCCGTTCATCAGAAGCGAAATCGCCACAAAAAAGGACGCCACGTATCCAAAGAGTTCCGTCACATCTATCATCACTCCACTATAGCCGGTAAGATAGCCCCATGAAAACGCGCACCGCGATTGAATCGCTGAACACCTACGTTCCCGGCGAGCGTCGGGTCAACACGATCAAGCTGGCGTCAAATGAGAACCCTCACGGATGCTCACCCGCGGTAGCCCACGCCGTTGCCTCGGCGGCCAAAGAGCTTCACATCTATCCTGATGGCGCGGCGCGGGATCTGGTAGCTGCCATAGCAGACCGATTTCACACGAACCCTGAGGGAATCGTCACCGGCAACGGGTCCGATGAGCTACTCACCCTGATTGCCGGGACGTACATCGAGCCGGGAGATAAAGTTCTCATCGCCGAGCACACCTTTTCCGAGTACGAGTTTGCCGCCCGCCTCTACGGAGGCGAGATCGTCTCCGTCCCGATGCCCGACCTGGAGATTCATCCCCGGGACTATCTGGATTACCTCGATGACTCGGTGAAAGCGGTCTTTCTCTGTTCGCCGAACAACCCCACCGGCGGGACGTTTTCCCAATGGGAATTGGAACAGTTCCTGGCGGAGGTACCCTCTTCGGTACTGGTTGTTGTTGATCACGCCTACGTAGAATACCAGAACCATCCGGAAGCGGCCCGCGCGGAGGGCCTCGTCGGCCTCTATCCGAATCTGATCGTTCTCCATACGTTCTCGAAGGTGTACGGAATCGCCGCCGTTCGTCTCGGGTTTGGGCTTGCCCAGCCGGAGCGCATTGAGGAGATTAAGCGCGTCCGCCCGCCGTTTAGCGTAAACGGAGTCGCCCAAGCCGCAGGAATCGCAGCCCTCTCGGATGATGAATTTGTCCAGCATTCGTTTGAACAAAATCGACGCGGTGTAGCTCGTATGCAGGCGCTATGCGATGAATTAGGCCTCCGCCACCTACCAACCCAGGCCAACTTTATTACCGTCCAGGTTCCCATCGACGCCAAGGAAGCCGCCGAATACATCGCGCGCCGGGGCATCACCGTCAGGGCACTGACCAGTTTCAATCTACCCGATTATCTCCGGATCACCATCGGAACATCCGAGCAATTGGACCACCTCGAATCGATCCTTCGTGACTTCGTGAGAGACTATCCTACAGAGAGATGACACTCGGCCGGGTCGTAATCAACATACTTCTGATCGCGACCGTGCCTATCATCGTACTCATTCGATACCATTCACAGCGCGGCACCGTCCAGCGCGGCGTCGTAGCCGGAGCGATATCGGCAACCCTGGTCGTAACCGGACTGCTGACCCTCCGCCGCGCTCCCGTGCTTTCTGCCGACGCTATGTCGGTGGTAGTGGTCATGGCAGAAGAAGCGGTGAAATTTGGGGCCGTATACGCGCTATTGCGCTTTCGCACCCACCCCGGATCGCGAAGCACCAGTCCGGGCGCCACCGATAACGCTACCCCAGCTAGCACAGCCCCCGCTACAGCCGCCGCCACGGGCTGGTCCGTAGGCGCCGGCTTTGCCACCGCGGAACACCTTCTCTATGCCACCGCCGCTCCTCGTATCGTTCTCCTGCGCATCCTTACCGCCGGCATCATCCACACCGTCACCGCCCGCTCGTACAGCGCCGTACTCACATCCCGCACCACCCCGAGCGACGGGCTTCGCGTAGCAGCCACCCTCATTGCCGGAGCGCTGTTACATCTCGGTTACAATCTCCTCGCCCAGCGCCTTGACCAAATCCCTGCGCTTTGGTAGGCTCTCTTCACACGACGCAGGGTAGAGCAGTTGGCAGCTCGTCGGGCTCATAACCCGGAGGTCGC
>CAZNRF010000129.1:0-8680 GCA_964575075.1 uncultured Spirochaeta sp.
CAACTGCCGGAAGACCCGTGTCCGGGTTCATCGAGATCGCATGAAACGGACAGGCGACTTCGCAGTCTCCGTGCATGAGACATCCAAAGGCACAGCCACTCTCACCGGCGTAGGTGCTGTGGGCGATGGCGCAGCTCTTGGGACCATCATAGGCCGTTTTGGCCGGCGCCTTCTCGCACGTTCCACCGCA
Source organism: uncultured Spirochaeta sp. (assembly GCA_964575075.1). Taxonomy (GTDB): domain Bacteria; phylum Spirochaetota; class Spirochaetia; order DSM-27196; family Alkalispirochaetaceae; genus Alkalispirochaeta. Next base: position 191 of record CAZNRF010000129.1, read on the forward strand.
TCGCAAGACCGCCACGGTGGCCTTGGCGCTGCCTACTTCCAGACCGAAGTACTCACCGATGCGACTCATCGTTTCCTGACCGCCCGGAGGGCAGTTGAGATGAGAGATGTCACCGCTATCGGCGGCCTCCACCAGTGCTTGCGCCATTTGGGCGCATCCGGGAAAACCGCAGGCACCGCAGTTAATGCCGGGGAGCATCTCCGCCACCTCGGTCACCCGAGGGTCCTCTACCACCGCAAATCGTTGCGCTACGATATAGAGAATAGTGGCAAAGGTCGCCGCTACGGCGCCGAGAACAAGCACCGAAAAGAGAATCGTCTGAGTCACTGTACACCTTCCTTGTGGAGAGCTGCCGGATGCACATCAAACTTGATGATGTCGGCAAATATATGGCGTGTCAGATAGAGCAGTCCGTAATACGGCAGTAAAGCCGCCAAGCCTGCCAGGGCCGCGTACTCCTCACTCCCGAGGGGCCCGGCCAGGGCGAAGAGCGTCCCCACCACGAGCACGAGGGGCACGACGAAGGCAAAAACCACCCCCAGCCAGCCGTGGCGTTCCTGCATATTGATTTCAACCATCGCCCCCGGGGTAAGTCCCCCCCGGTTTGGGACACGGATCGTTTTTGTACTGCTCTCGCTGGGCGCGCACAGCGCGCGAATCGTGCAGGAAGAGCAGGCGCTATGCTGAACGATCTGAATATCGGCATCTGTCTCATGCAAAGCGGTAACGACACCCGGTTGGGTAACAACTCTGCACTGACTTGGTATGTGATTCATGGTATAGCCCTGTGTGGGATTTGTTGAATGGAGTATACATGAGCTACGTTTTTTTTGCAACGTCGTTCACGTTAATCAGTCCTTGTTTCTGTAATAAAACACGGGTTTGTTTTATTACTATTTCGATAAGGTTCACAGGAGCGCGCTGCGGTATGCCGAACTCCGGGGGAAGCGAGATGTATAGCCGGGTACCAGGTGATCGTGTAAGCTAAGGCGCATGTATACCTCGTCCCAGTGGTCCGAGATCCTGAGTTATCTCGCCAAAGGAACCGCAATCGGCGCAGCCAATACCGTACCCGGGGTAAGCGGTGGCACGATCGCGGTGGTCACCGGCATCTACGACCGCCTCGTCGCAGCGATCGGCGACTTCTTCTCCCCGCGCTGGCGCCGTCACGTGGCTATTGTGGCGCCGGTGCTGATCGGGGCACTCCTGGGAATCGCCGCGTTTGCATGGGTTATTGAACTGGGTCTGGAGCGAGCGCCGGAACAGACGTTCTTTGTGTTTGTGGGGCTCATCGCGGGAAGCATTCCCTTTGTGGCACGGCAAGTCCGGGCCCATCCGGTGCGCCCGCACCATATCGTGCTGGGCCTCGCGGCATTCGCGGTGCTCGTGGTGCAAGCAGTGGTTGGAAATCCGCCCATGAGCGCAGCGATTACCGTGGTGGAGATTTCAACGGTGATCCCGCTCTTCCTTGCCGGCGCGGTGGCCACCGCCACGATGATCATTCCCGGTATCAGTGGATCGTTTGTGTTACTGATAATCGGGATGTATGCCACATTTTTGCAGGCGGTGCGGACCGCTAACGCTCCGGTGTTGGCAGTGCTCGTCGTCGGTGCCGCCGTTGGCTTGGTGGGAGCCAGCAAAATCATGAGTATATTGCTGGAGCGGTTTCACGCCGCCACGTACTGGGTGATTTTGGGGCTTGTCACAGGCTCAATCGTCGGAATCTGGCCGGCAATCGCATCGTGGCAGAGCGCGCTGGCTGATGTCGTAGCCGTCGCCGCCGGAGCGGGGCTTGCGGTAACCTTGGGGAAGCGATAATGAAACGAAGCGACCATCCTCGACTGAACGACACCGTGGTACGTCACGCGGCCCTCATTGGGGGGACCCACGGCAATGAACGAACCGGCGTGACATCGATCGCCCGCCGACGCCTGAGCGCCTGTGTGGAGCATGGTGGGCTGCCGATTCCCTACCAGCCATCGTCATTCCACCTTGAGTCGCTGGTGGGCAATCCTCGGGCGGTGGCGCACAATCGGCGCTATATCGACTTCGATCTCAATCGCTGTTTTGCCGGCGATGATCTCGCATCACCTCACGAGCCGGGATATGAGCGGCAACGGGCGCAGGTCCTCAACGCCCTGCTCGGACCCAAGGGGAGCCCCGATCCGGCCTGCCAGTTTCTCATCGATCTGCATACCACCACCGCCGCCCTGGGGCCCACGGTGATCATTCGGGAAGACGAGCTGCTGGCACGAATCGTGGCGGCGCTGGTTCAACAGGAGCTCCCGGAGGTGCGCATCATGGGGTATGGCGGGGAGCCTCCGGAGCAATCCGCAGAAGCCGCGGCCCCCGAGACCGGTCCAGCCGCAGGCGGGGGCCCCGGTAGTGTACCCAGCGGAAGCGACCACCCCTATGTGGCGGAGATCGCGCCGCACGGTATCGAGATCGAGGTAGGCCCCGTGCCGCAAGGGGTAGTCCGCGCGGATATCCTCATCCATACGGAGCGCATTATCAATAGCGTATTGCGCGGTCTGGATCGCTGGAACCGTGATGAAGAGCTGGAGATCCCCGATGAGATCACCGTATACCGCTACGTAGGAGACTCGGATTTCCCCCGCGCCCCGGACGGCTCCATCGCCGGGATGGTTCACCCGCACCGGCAGGATCGTGACTTCGAGCCGTTGCAGCCGGGAGATCCGCTCTACCTGGGATTTGATGGTTCCGTAACCACCTACGAGGGTCCGCCGGGGGTGGTTCCCGTTTTCGTGAACGAGGCCGCCTACTACGAGAAGCGCGCCGCCCTCACGCTGGCGAAGCCGCACCAGCTGGCAACATACCCGCGCTAAAAGGTGGAGATCGTGAAGGTAATCACATCCTCGTACAGTCCTGAGGGGACGTTGGAGAACGCCCCGATCTGTACGGAAATAGGACGTCGTGCAAAGGATATCCCCGTACCGGAGAGAAAACTCACATCTAAGGTTCGGGGAGAACTCAAATCGTAGGTGTCTCCGTCATAGCGAAACTCGTAGGGGATCGTAAAGTTTCCCGGGCGGTTGACGTTGAGAAGCTCTCCTTGATTGGCACTCTCCGCTTCCAGAAAATACCCGCTATTAGCCCGAAACAGCAGGTCCGCGGTCTTGGTTTCTCCACTACTGAGGGGTCCAAAATCCATCGTGAAGTTCCGATCCACATTAGACGCGGCCCCACCGGACTCAACCAGCCCCACCTCCGCCACGGAGCTGGTTACGGAGCTGATATCCACGGTCCTCCGTTCGACCCGAACCGCGGCATCTACGTTGTTTACCGACCCCCGGTAGAGCGATATGTCCACCTCGTCGGTGTAGGTACCCTGTCGAACAAACTGCTCGGAGGGGATACGTACCGTAAACTCACGAGAATCCGTCTGGACCGATGTTGATGCCGCGAAGGAACCGGACAGCACGTTTGATGCGCTCAACGGGCCTGTTGTATCCCGGGCGATCGAATCACTCGGGGTGAAAATATTGTAGTTCAGGGATAGGGTAAAAAAGAACAGAAAACGGCGTTGCAGTTGCCGTGGGTCGAACGATGACGAGTTACCTCGCGATACGGTCACGAACCATGATGCTGCATCACCCTCATGGGCCACGGTAATGGGGATCGCGGTAGTGCTTTCCGAGAAGATCTGATTGGCCACCGAGACGGTTCCCGGAAGCGAGGCGATTGACAGCTGTGCCTGGGCACCCGCGCCCGAAAGCGCTCCCACGAGGAAGACGAGAAGAATAATCAGCCGTATCGTTCTACTCATTGCGGGTCCTCCTGTAAGAATACCACATCCTCGACATCATAGCGTCCTACAACGTCCTCCGGAACGGCGAACACCGATTCCGCAGCAGGGTCACTGTAGAGCTGAAGCCGAAACTCCCCAGGCGCCAACTCAAGAATCGCAAACTCGCCGTCCTGATTGGTGAAAAACGAAGCAGTAGAGCCGTCTGAGGCGATCACCTCTCCCGCCTCCAACGCGATCGGCTCTCCGGCAGCGTCTACCAGGCGACCGCGGACGTAGATTGAGGAGGCGCTTCCGATCACCAGATGATAGCCGCTGCGATAGCCGGGCGTAAACGAATACCGCCCCTCACCCAGAGAGAACCCATAGGGAAGATGTGTGGCATCGGCAGAAATGGTGGTCGGACGATAACTACGCAGATCCGGTATCACCGCCGGACCGCCTTCTACTACCGCCGTGAGTCCGCCGCCACTGCCGCGAATCGGAATGCGATAATCCGCCACCTGAGGTCTCGGCGAGACCAATACGAAAGAGTCACGAATTGGTCGGGTTACCGCAACCGTTTGCCCGGCGAACGCCACGGCGGATGAAAACTGCCCGCCCAGGCGATACTCCCCCTCGTCTGCACCGATCGTTTGCTGAGCATACGGCTCGAGGCGCGCACTGAACGTATAGCCGTCGTATCCGGCGGACCCCCGGAGAATCTGCGGTTGACCGGGACTGCGATCAAAGCCCTGGTACCCGGCATTCCACCGCCAGGTGTTCACCGCGCGGTCGGGAATGGCGCTCACTGACAGCGAGGCGGGGCCGTCGGTGAGATCGTATCCTGCGGAGGTATTCACCGAACCTCCGCGATCGGTAAATCGAAAAAAGAGACTCCCCTGCCAACTCACCTTCTCTTCGGTGATGGTCGGCCCGATTTGGGCGTTGATGGAAAATCCTCGTGAGGATTGGTGGGAGCCGGTAAGACGCAGTGCGGTTTCCGCGGGCTGATCCGGCTCATAGCGCCATCTCCGAATCGCACCGAACCCGAGAATTATCGATCCCGGCAGGCGTTGCGTGTAGTACGCACCAACCTGGAACCGGCCGCCGGTGGCTACGGTAGAGACGGTCCGGTACGAGGGACTCTGCACGCCCGCCACAACTTCCACCGTAGGATTCCACCGGCTATGAAGCATGGAAATGGCGTGGGTCAGCTCACCGGCCGCCCCAACCGGCCCGGGAGCGGAGATCGCTCCGGCAAGCTGCGTAATACCCCATTCCCCGGCGCCAAGGAGCTGCACTCCCGCGGTGGCTCGGTCCAGCGACGCTTGGGCTGACGCTCCCACCGTGAGCTCCGGTAAGAGGCCCACCGAGTGCAGGGCCGACACAATCGGCGTCGTGGGTTCATCCCGAAGAACCCCCAGCGCGTAGGAATAGCTGTGTCGGCCCGGTCGCAACAGGCCCGGTGCGAAGGGAACCCGCAGGTCCGTAAGCATCGTGGTACCGTCACCGGCCTCCGTGGCCTGCGTTACCTCCACCTGATTGCTCCCCCGACCCAACGGTAAATCCACAATCGTGTGGGGGCCCTCACTGAGATTGTACGAGCGAAAGGTGCGGCCGTTCAGACGAACCTCCACCGGCCCACGCCGAGGCACCACGAAACGCACCCGTCCATCCCGGGTGAGGGGACGGTTCTGCTGCAGTTCCTGTTGGCGGGACGCGGAAATCCCGTAGATCTCCGCCGCGACTGCAAGGGGGCCCGCCTCATATCGCGGTGTGCCCGCCTCCGCGCGGATCTGGTATTCTGGTAGATCCCGAACGATCCGGGCCGCCGGCAGGGCCACCGGACCTCCCTCGGTATCGTCGGCGCGGGCTCTCACGACCACCGAAGCTTCTCCCACCCAGGACTCCCAGTTCACGACCGGCTGGAACTCCGCCTGCAGAGTGCTCTCTCCACTCACCGAGGATAGTGATCCCCGACTGAAGAGATTGAGGTACCCGGAGAGTACCGCCGCCTGTTGAACGTTGGGCAACTCCGGAGCCGCCCCGGTATTGAGAAACTGTTCCCGAAGGCGGGCCGCGGCGATCTCCACTTCTAGCTCAACTGCATCCGGTCGGTACACGGTGGAAATCCCGAAAGGGTTGAGTGACCCCACTTCCACGTAGGGATCGTCCCGCTCCGCCGCAAAATCCCGAAGTTCCGCAAGGGTCTGCTCATCAACAACATCCTGAATCGCCTCGATAAGCTCTTCTAACCGGAACGTCGTTTGGTTACGCGTCACACGGCCGGCCACCTCCCCGAGCTGAACACCCTGGCGGACCACGGGGATGGGGAACTCTTGCTCCTCTTCCGCTCCAAACACCTCTGAAAACAGGTCCTGACCGGAGGCGCTGGTAAGAGGTAATACGATAAGTATGATCAGCAGCTTAGCGATCAAAACGGAAGAGGATCTCATCCGGTGCTACCGGGAGATCAGCCAGGGGAATCCGAAGGCGCCGAACACCGCCGGGAAGTACATTCACGGTGGCCAGCGCCTCAACATCCTCGGCGGGAAGCTCCGTCTCCTCCCCTTCGGACTCAAGCACCATGAGACTATTCGACAAGAGTGCATGCGCTGTACCACGATTTTCGATCGTCATCGATAGCTCGGCGTCACTGACAGAGAAGTCGGCAACCACCACCTCAGGCTCCACTCCAGCCGGGCGAACGTACAGCGTGGCACGATACCGAAGCATCATGCGCACCCCCGACGCCTCATCCTGCTCTCGTGAGAGATTGATCGGCAACTGCTCGGCAACCACACGGAACGGGAGCTCCTCATCGGGGAGGTCGTCTCCCACCCACCTGACGCGGACGGTCTGTGTTTGCCCCGCCTGAACGATAATTTGAGAGGGAAACAACTGCAGTTGCCCCGAGGCATCCTCGTTGAGTTCCGTCCCGTCCGGCTGAATTCGGCGGGTGGTTACGCGCATCTGCACCGCCACCGGTGCATCGGTGGTATTGCGCACGTCGAACGTGGTGGTAGCGTTACCGCTTTGCGGATCTATTGACGCGGACATCGGCTGTAGCTGGAACGCCGCCAGCGGCGCCGCCACCGTGAAGGCGATCAGGATTGCCAGAATCGAGCTCGAACTGAGGCCGGGAACCGTGTTTCTTCTCATACTCATCAGTGTAACCGTCTTGCCGCGATGGCGCGAGGTGCGAGGAGCTGTGAGCGAGGCGCTCCGTGGGGCGCCGCGATTCATACGCTATCCGCGGCACACCACAACCGTACAAAAAAAGCCCGACGGGAGCCGCCGGGCGTTCTGCATGCTATCTCCGTGAGCCTATCACTGAGCGTCGATGGTAAACGTCACCGTGTCGGAGTACGTTCCAGGATCAACCGAGGGGGCTGCATTGTACGTAACCGCTACGGGCCGTGTAGCACCATTTGCACTGGAACCGGATTCGACATTGTCACCGTTACTCGTCACTTGCGTACCGTCATAGTACAGCTCGTATGGTACATCTTCTGCACCGTCGGTGAAATTAAACGCGTTGGTTGAGTTCACTGAGACGTCATACCCTACGTTTGCCGACAACGTTACCGTGGCCACTTGCAGCTGTGAGGCTTGCCCACTGGACAATGCCAGGCTGGTGGCTGCGGGCTCCGGGCTCACAGCAATTGACACGAAGTCACCCACCGTACCACTCAGGTTAAGGGTTGCGGAATCGGTCTGCGCGAACGCGCCCATAGATACGGCCACCAATAAGATCGTGAGAATCACTACTAACTTTTTCATACTACACCTCAAACAGAACTTTTTTTCGACGTCTACGACGCCTATGATCGTTAATATATAACCATTATCGGCTGATATCCAGTTATACGAGAGAATTTCGGATCAAATTGATCGTGTATGGCTCGCGGCGGCGCGGACTACCCCCTCAGGGATCTCGTGGCGGCCGGTGAATTGGTGCCAATCAACGACGAAACCGGCGCCGTGGAGGGTATCCCGCAGCGCTTCCCCTTCAGAGATGGGCAGCACCGGGTCCAGAGTACCATGGCTTTGGAAGATTCTCGGCAACGGGGCGGTCGGGTCCTCCGGGGCGGTCGTGTAATCCGGGTTGCGGGGGCTTCTCTCGGCGACGTTCAGTCCCTCCCACCACGACTGGGCGGTGAGTGCGCCGGAGAACAGCAACACCACCGCCGGCAGGGGCAACGCGGGATTCTCGAGACCCTGACGCAACACCTCGGCGGCGACCATCGCGCCCTGGCTGAAGCCGCCGAGAATGAGCGTCTCCCATGCCAAATTGCGGCCGTCCACCAACTGCCGCACCTCCCACCCTGCCTGGGCGAGACCGGCAGGCTCCAGCGTCCGCAGTGACAGAAAGTACCCGCCGAAGAGCGCCTGTCGCAGCTCCTCAGTCTCCCGGGGAAACCACGCCCGCCCATAGGCCATCCCGCCTACAGAGATCGGTGTCGGTGCGTGAGGAAACACCCAGTGTTGCGCACCCCCCAGAGCGGGAGCCAGAGATACCAGATCCTGCGCTGAGGCACCGAATCCATGGAGCAGGCAGCCGCCGCGGCTTTCGCTCCAGTCCTCGGCACAGTTCACCGTGGAGAGATCGAGGTCCACCGCCTGTAGGACGTGTGGGGTTGGAGCCGATAGATCAGCGTGATCCGGACCGCGGTCCCCGTTCCGGTCGCTCATGCCGGACTCGTCTCTTCCCGGACCAGCCACCCCCGGGCCTGCCCGTG
>CAZNRF010000130.1:0-8646 GCA_964575075.1 uncultured Spirochaeta sp.
ATGCTCGGCACCGCCACCGCCTCGATTAACCCCGGCAGCGGCCAGGGAGCGATGCTCAGTGGTGGAGACACGGTGCGCAACGTCCGGCAGAGCTCGTCCATCTCGGACGCCGTGGGCAGTGCCAATGAGTTGGCTGTCTCCGCTACGGAAATGGTGGAAGAAGTCACCCAATATCTGCGGGACGAGGAGACGGTTCAGGCGCTGAGCGAGATCGTGCAGGTGGCCCGGGAGACGGCGCTATCCACCAGCCGCCTCCTCGAAGAAAACCTGCGTATCGCTCGCAGTACCATTGAAAACATCGAATCCTTCAGTGGACGCCTCGATCGGCAGTCGGTGGATCAGCTCGCCAGCGTCCAGCAGATTCTGGCGTCTACCGCGAGCCTGACGGAACGCCTGGATCGCCTGGTAGGCGCCAACGATCAGAGTATGGCTGCCAGTATCCAGGGTATTGAAGAGAACCTGGACAGCTTACAGCGCGTACTCGCTTCCCTGGAAAGCAGCGCCTCCGACGTGGAGCAGGTAACGCGATTGGTTCGTGACGGCGAAGGAAACCTAGGGCGATTGATCAACGATGATGAGCTCTACGATCGGGCGGTGCGAATCAGCGAAAAGGCGGAGACGTTTATCGATTCCACCGTGGGTATGGGAGTGCAGGTGGGGTTTCAGAGCGAGTTTCTCACCCAGCGGCAGGAAACCAAGGACCAGTTCGAACTTCGCTTGCTCCCCGAGGCTGATCACAAGTACTACAGCGTGGGGGTAATCAATACCCCGGTGCCCCGAACGATCGAACGCACTACCGAGACGGTTGTTACCGGCAGTGGTGGTGATGCACCGCAGGACACTACCACCCGGGAGACAACGCGCAGCAATGACTTGAAACTCAATCTGCAGCTCGCCCGCATCTGGGGCCCGGTCACGATGCGTGCCGGGGTATTCGAGAGTACCGCCGGTCTCGGTATGGATCTCCGTCCGATTGAACAAATCGCTCTCTCCGGCGAGGCGTTCGATTTTGGTGCTGAAGACGGGGTATACCTCCGCGGGTATGGCACGGTCTATCCCTTCTACGATCCGGAGAGCACCAATCCGATGCGATGGCTGTACGTGTCCGGTGGTGTCGATGACGCGCTGGATGTGTACCGCCGGGACTACTTTGTCGGTGCCGGAGTGCGCTTTACCGATCAGGATCTGCGCGGTCTGGTAGGATTTATTCCGATCAACTGATAGGTTTCTGTCATGGCGTTAATCCCCCCGGAGTCCGAAACTGACGGTGACTACGTCAGCCTGAGAAAATCGACCCTGTCGTGGATGGGGTTCTTCGTGAAAGATTTTGAGAGCCCGGAGAACGGCTTCCCCAATCGCTACTGGATCGAGTACGGCTACGGGCTGAGTGAAATGGATTACGACCAGTGGTTGGAGCGGGTCCATCCGGATGATCGTTCCCGCGCCGCGGCGCTTGAAACGTCTGCACAACGGCATGATCGGTTTCGCGGCAACGAACGGTACCGCGTCCGGGATTCGGCAGGCACCTACCATTGGGTGCTGTCCGTGGGAGCGGTGGATGAGCGTTTTCCCGATGGCTCGCCGAAGCGCTACGTTGGGCTCGACTTCGACGTAACCGAGATTCAAAAGCTTCAGGAAGAGCTGTCACAGGCGCGGGAAACGGCGGAGCAGCGGGCTGCCGAGGCGGAAGTGCTGCGGAACGCCGCCGCGGCGATCGTTTCCACCCTGGACAAAACGGGAGCGATCGTTCGTGTGGTCACTGAGTTACAGGGAATGATGCCGATATCGCGGGCGGTGGTGTTCGAGCAGCGGGACCGGATCCTTCAGCCCGCGGTAGATCCCAAAGTTCTGGAAGCCCACGACGCCATGACGGCGCTGTCCGCGGCGGATCAGGAGCTGTTTGAGCGGGGAGTCGGGCACGATGTGCTCGTCGATGTCATGCGTCGTCGCGCTCCTGATATGTTCCGTGATCCCGAACGGGCGGGCAACTTCTGGCTGGTGGCGCCCCTCGTCGTCCGGAGTGAGGTGATGGGAGTCTATGCCGTCGGCAGAAGCGATGGCGTGCCCTTCGTGGCTGGAGATTTTCGGGTGGTCTCAGCCGTGGCGGATTACCTGGCACTGGCGTTGAGCAACGCCCACCTTTACGATGAAGTGGGGCGATTGGCGGAAACCGACGGGTTGAGTGGGTTGCTGTCGCGGCGAGCTTTGTTCACCCGGGCGGAAGCCCTCTGTGCACGGGCGATCTCCGACGGCACGCGGTTGGCTTGTGTTCTTCTGGACATAGATCTCTTCAAGGATCTCAATGATTCCTACGGGCACCAGCAAGGCGATGAAGTCATCAGACAGGTGGCCGCGGTGTTGTGGGCCACCGTCCGGACGAACGATACGGTGGGCCGGTATGGCGGTGAAGAGTTCTGCGCGTTTCTGCCGGAGACAACCGGTGACGAGGCGCTTCGGGTGGCCCAACGGATCTGCGACGGCGTGCGTCGGCTGTCATTTGAGGAGGTGCCCCGCACCGTAACGGTGAGCCTCGGCGTTGCTGAGCTGGCCCCCGGGGAGTCGCTGGATGGACTGATTGGTCGCACCGACGCGGCGCTGTATCGCGCCAAACGCGGCGGGCGTGATCGGGTTGAATACGACGCATGAGCGGCGGTGGCACACCGGTACCGGCGCGACTCGTGGTAGTTGTGGCGGTAGCCTTTTCTTCACTCTCGGCACTCCTGATACGGCTGAGCACCGCGCCGGCACCGGCTATCGCCGCGTGGCGAATGATTCTGTCTTTCCTGATGATGACGGCGGTTGTGGCCATATCGCGTCGTCAGCGCAGCTCTCCCCCGGCGGTGACAATCAATCCGCGGGTGGTAGCGCTTCTGGCGTTGAGCGGGCTCTTTCTGGCACTGCACTTCGCGACCTGGATCGCATCCCTGTCTCTTACCAGCGTTACCCACTCAACCGTTCTTGTCACGATGCATCCCGTTATCGTTCTCTTTGGGGGATTCTTTTTCCTCCATGAGAAGATAGATCGAGCCCGGTTGCTTCCGGCGGTGGGGGCGGTCTTCGGCGCCGCCATCCTCGCGGTTGGTGGCAGCAGTAGCGGCCGCCAACCCACGCTGGCGGGTGATCTTTTGGCGGTGGCCGGCGCAGTAGCGGTCTCCGGATATCTGGTGATCGGTAGTTGGGCTCGACGCCATGTGGGGGCCGGGGTTTACAGCGTGGTGGTATACGGAATCGCCGCGGCGGTGCTCACCGGTTTCGCTGGATTTACCGGACAGGAGCTGTTGTCATACTCGCCGCGAGACTACGCTTTGTTCGCCGCGTTGGCCTTTTTCTGCACGATACTGGGCCACGGGTTGATTAATTGGGGGCTCAAATACGTTCCCGCCGCCGAGGTTTCCATGTATATCGTGCTTGAGCCGGTCTTTGCCACGGTCATGGCGATGATCTGGTTGGATGAGCTGCCCGGAGTGGTGACCGCCACGGGGGGACTCCTCGTTCTGCTCTCGTTGATGGTGGTGACCCGGCGGAATCGCACAGCGTTTGAATCTTAGCCGGCCTTGTGTGTACCCTTGGTGTAGGAGGTATGTCATATGCCACTGACAATCACATATTTGGGCCATTCCGGATTCTTGTTGGACGACGGCGCCGAACGCGTCGCGGTGGATCCGTTTCTCACCGGGAATCCCATGGCGGCAATGGAAGCACAGGACGTTCTGTGTGATTACGTTGCACTGACCCACGGCCACAGCGACCACGTAGGTGACACCCTGGCGATCGCCACCGAGAACAACGCCACCGTCATAGGGGCCTTTGAGATCGGCAACTGGGCGGAAGAGCATGGCGTCACCCGGGTAGAGCGCGGCAACCCCGGTGGGAAGATCGAGTTTCCCTTCGGTTCGATCGCGTTTACCCATGCGTTTCATTCTTCCTCCTATGAGGGACGCTATATGGGAATGCCCTGCGGACTGGTGATATCCATGGGAGGGGAGGTGTTCTACCACGCTGGAGACACCGGACTCTTCTCAGATATGGCTCTGATCGGCGAGATCTATAAGCCAACCGTTACCGCGCTGCCTATTGGGGACCGGTTCACCATGGGGCCCGAGCTGGCCACCAAAGCGGCTGAAATGATTGGTGCCGCTACTGCAATTCCGATCCATTACAAGACGTTTCCTCCGCTGGTGCAGTCGGCTGAAAAATTTCAGCCCCGGGGTGTGACGGTACGTGAGATGCAGCCTGGTGAACGATGGACGGTCGGTTCATGAGGCGGAGCTCACCTATGCAGTTGCTCCCGGTTCTGGTGGCGGGATTCGTAGTCTTCGCCGGAGGTTCGCTATCGGGGCAGACCGTAACCAACGAGGTCGTGAGCCGATCGCAGGCGGAAGCGGGCTCTATTGTGCTGAGACAACTTGTTTCAGGGTTGGAGAACCCGTGGAGCTTGGCTCCCCTTCCTGATGGGGGCGCCCTCATCACGGAGCGGCCCGGGCGGCTGTGGCTGCTTACGTCGCTATCGCCTGGTCGTGGGGATCTGCTCCAAGTGGAGGGCCTGCCGGAGATGGCGGCGATCGGTCAAGGAGGGCTGCTGGACGTGGCCCTCTCACCCACCTTTGAGGACGATCGCTTGATATTCCTCAGCCACTCCGCGCAGCAGGGTCGCGGGGCGGTGACCCGAGTATCCCGGGCGGTGCTGGACGATTCTCGTGACACGCCTCGGCTTACGGATCGGACGGAAGTGTTCTCCCTGAACCGGCCGGTATCCGGGGGCCAACACTTTGGTTCTCGTCTCGCCTTTGACCGGGAGGGCTACCTGTACATTACGATCGGCGACCGGGGGCAACCGGACCAGGCGCAAAACGCCGGATCACACCAGGGCACGGTAGTGCGCCTCAACCCCGATGGAACGGTGCCGGCGGAGAATCCATCGATCCAGGGCGCAGCCGCCGGCATCTATACCTGGGGGCATCGGAACCCCCAAGGTATGGCGCTTCACCCGCGTACCGGGGAGATGTGGATCCATGAGCACGGGCCCCGGGGAGGTGATGAGATCAACATTTTGGTGGGCGGAGAGAACTACGGTTGGCCTCGGGTCACCCACGGGGTTGCATACAGCGGTCGGGAGATCTCCGAGGATGATTCTTTGCCCGGATTTGCCGATCCCCTGCTGCATTGGACGCCGTCGATCGCGCCCTCGGGCCTCACATTCGTCACCGGGAGCCGATATCCCGACTGGCAAAATGACGCGCTGGTAGGAGCATTGGCCGGACAGCATCTCCGCCGGGTCATCTTGGACGCTGATGGATCGGTTCAGGGGCAAGAGGAGTTGTTCTCCGGTTTCGCGAGGTTCCGGGATGTGCGGCAGGGCCCAAGCGGGTACGTATACGTTCTCACTGACGCTCGTCAGGGAGGCGTATTCCGCCTCGAGATGGAGTAGTCGCTGGAGTAAGCGCGCCCTTGCTTCCCCTCGTGCTCCATGCTAGGCTACAGGTATTATGAATTACAGAAATCTCGGTAAAACAGGCATGAAGGTGTCGGAAGTATCCCTCGGCACCTGGCAGGTCGGCGGTGGATGGGGTGGTGAGTTTGACCACGCCGCCGCGGAGACGATTATCAATTCGGCGATCGACGCTGGTGTCAATTTCATTGATACTGCCGACGTCTACGATGATGGTTTGAGCGAAGCCGCGGTCGGATCGGTTGTGCGCAGCCGCAGCGAAGAGGTGTTTGTAGCATCCAAATGTGGTCGACAGCTTTCCCCGCACGTTGATGAATCCTATACGCCGAAAGCGCTGCGAGGATTCGTCGAGGCGAGCCTCAAGAACACCGGTCTCGATCGTCTGGACCTGATTCAACTCCATTGCCCGCCTACTCAGGTGTATTACCGGCCGGAGATATTCGAACTCTTTGATCGATTGAAAGAAGAGGGCAAAATCGCCAACCTCGGTGTCTCCGTAGAAAAGGTAGAGGAAGCGGAAAAGGCGATACAGTATGACAACGTTTCCACGGTTCAGATGATCTTTAATATGTTTCGCCACCGTCCGCGGGAGCGATTCTTCCAGGATGCAACGGCTCGTGGTGTAGGGGTTATCATTCGGGTTCCCCTGGCAAGCGGACTTTTGAGTGGCAAGTTTACGCGGGACACCACCTTTGACAAAAATGACCATCGAACGTTTAACCGCGATGGTGCCGCTTTTGACAAAGGCGAGACGTTTAGTGGCGTTCCCTACGATACGGCGTTGGACGCGGTGGATGAACTGCGCGCCGTGTTGCCGACGAACGGATCCATGGCGCAAAGCGCGGTTCGCTGGATATTGGATCATCCGGCAGTAAGTACCGTGATTCCCGGAGCATCTCGGACTGAGCAGGTCACCGCAAACTGTGCCGTTTCGGAACTTCCTCCGCTCACGCAGGAGACGCACCAGGCGGTAAATCGGGTGTATGACTCGCGAATCCGTCCGGTGGTGCACCACCGCTGGTAGCGTGTTCCGGGACCCGCAATGCGGGTCCCGGTTGTTTCCGGCGTCCCGATACCCGAAATTGACGGTGCGTCCACCGAAATCACGACACCCCGAGGCTCCTGCGATTTGTGAAAAATTTCACCCTATGGTAGCATTCCATCAGTTATGAAACGCAGTCAGACAGTATTTGTATCGAACCGCCTGGCGGTCCGGGTGAGCCGGAGCGCTGATGGGCTGGAGTACACCCCAAGCGTTGGAGGGTTGGCCACAGGGCTGAGCTCCGTTGCGAGTGATGACGGGAGCACGTTGTGGATCGGTTGGAGCGGCCTTCCCAGCGATGAGCTCTCACCGGAGGAACGGCGGGAAATCGAAGCCACGTTGCGAGACGAATACCATGCCGTTCCCGTGGATGTGTCCTCCCGGGATCTGGAACTATTCTACAGTGGCTTCTGCAACGACACGGTGTGGCCGCTGTTCCATTATTTCCCCACGTATGCAGAGTACAATCATGATTGGTGGAACTCCTACCGAGAGGTGAATCAGCGTTTTTTCAACGTGCTCGAACAGGAACTTGACGAGGATGCCACCGTTTGGGTTCATGACTATCACCTGTTTTTGCTGCCGGCGTTGATCAAAGAGCGCTTCCCTTCGGTGAAGGTAGGGTTCTTCTTGCATATTCCCTTTCCATCGTATGAAATCTTTCGACTGCTGCCGTGGCGCGAAGAGGTCCTTGAAGGAATCCTCGGATCTGATCTGGTCGGCTTTCACACCTACGATTACGCCCGGCACTTTCTATCAAGTGTTCGGCGACTCCTCGGTTACGATCACGCAATGGGAATCATCCAGACCGCGCGGCGTGCGGTCAAGGTTGACGTGTTCCCCATGGGAATCGACTGGGACCGCTATGCGCATGCCGGCCAACGGGCTGAGGTCCAAGCGGTATTGGAGACGCTGACCACTCGATACCGTAACCAGCGGATGGTGCTGTCGGTTGATCGGCTCGATTACAGTAAAGGAATACCCACCCGCATTCGTTCGTTTGGCCGGATGTTGGAGCTCTATCCGGAGCTGCAGGGAACGGTCACGCTGGTGATCGTGGTGTCCCCCTCCCGGGAATCGGTACCGCGCTACATGGAACTGAAGCGGGAGGTAGATGAGCTGGTTAGCAGCATGAACGGCCAGTTCAGCTCCCTGGACTGGATCCCGATCTACTACCAGTACCAGACCGGATCATTTGATGAGCTCAGTGCACTCTACCGGAGGGCGGATGTCCTGCTGGTAACGCCCCTGCGGGACGGCATGAATCTCATCGCCAAGGAGTATCTGGCCGCTCGTACCGACAACCGGGGAGTTCTGGTGTTGAGCGAAACCGCCGGGGCCGCCCGCGAACTCAGCGAGGCGCTTCACGTGAATCCCAGCGATATCGACGGAATCGCCACCGCTATTCATGATTCACTGGTCCAGTCACCGGAAGAGCAGGAGCACAACATCAGTGAGATGCGGCGTCGGCTGAAGCGGATGACCGTTCAGTACTGGGCGCACAGTTTTCTGGAAAAACTTCACGGGATGCAGGAGCTGCAAGCCTCATATCGGGCGGAGCCGATCACCGGGCCCACCAAAAGCGGGATTCTTCAGCGCTGGCAAGAGGCGGCTGCCAAGCTTCTCATTCTGGATTACGACGGGACCTTAATGAGGTTTTTTCGTCGGCCCGGGCAGGCGCGGCCGGATCGCGAACTCCGGGAGCTGTTAATGAAACGCGCGGAGCAAGAGGGGGTGACGGTGGTTATCTCCAGTGGGCGGGATCGAGCGAATCTCGAAGAGTGGTTGGGCGATCTTCCGGTGGGTCTCGGGGCCGGGCACGGCGCCTGGATTCGTCTGTTGGATCGTGAATGGGAGGCTGCATCGGTGAGTGTTCCCGGCTGGAAGGAACAGATTGCGCCGATCATACAGACCACGGTAGACCGTACGCCCGGATCGACGCTGGAGGAAAAGGATTTTTCCCTGGCGTGGCATTACCGAAATAGCGAGCCCGAGCTGGCGAACGTGCGTCTGGCAGAGCTCCGGGAGACGCTCATCAGTCTCACCAGCAATCTCGAACTCTCCGTCCTGGATGGCAACCGGGTGATCGAGGTGAAACCGACCCACGTGCACAAAGGGCGTGTGGTGCGCCGCTTCGTAGACAACGGCCAATGGG
>CAZNRF010000131.1:0-8619 GCA_964575075.1 uncultured Spirochaeta sp.
ACAATGCTAGTAACAAACCCCAGAGAAATCTTTGAAGCGGCGTCGAAAGGATCGTGAAGTAAGGCCCAACTATATGAAGCAGATAAGCAAGCAGAAACCAGACGCGATACGAAGTGTTTTTGGAAGAGAAAAGGTCATCATCGGAGTCATCCATGCCATGGCGTTGCCAGGCACGCCACAGTATGCTGGCGAAACCATGAAAGAGATCATCGAATACGCAGTCACCGGCGCCGAGCGCTACGCCGCGGGCGGCGTGGACGGTCTCATTCTGGAAAACCATGGGGATATACCGTTCCTTAAGCCTGAAGATATCGGTCACGAGATAACCGCTGCAATGGTTGCGATGGGCATCGCGGTTAGGGACAGAGTCAACTTGCCCATGGGCATTAACGTGCTTGCCAACGGGGCTTTTCATGCACTGGCCATCGCAAAGGCCGTTGGTGCGGACTTTGTGCGGGTGAATCAGTGGGTGAATGCCTACGTAGCTAATGAGGGGCTCATCGAAGGGCCCGCTGCGGCGGCACTCCGGTATCGCACCCATATCGGGGCACAGGACGTTCTGGTCTTTACAGATGTCCACGTCAAGCACGGTGCCCACGCCATTACAGGGGACCGGAGCCTCGAGGAACAAGCAAGAGACGCTGAATGGTCAGACTCGGACGCGATTATCTCTACGGGGGAGCGGACCGGTGACGCTGCATCGCTCAAAGAGATTCAGGTCTTCGAGGCAGTGAGTCAACTTCCAATCGTCGTTGGCAGCGGTGTCAGCGAGGACAATGTACGTGACATACTTAGCGTTTGCCAGGGGTGCATCGTGGCGAGCTCCCTGAAAGAGAACGGTGTCTGGTGGAATCAGGTTGACCAAGAAAAGGTCCGACGTCTGGTGGCACTGGCTGATGAAGTCCGGTAGTAGCGCCGTTAATCGGAAGAGACGCCTACTTTTTGCTGGCTACTTGAATCTCGATGTCATTGCATTTCTTGACCATGAGATTAGTCGGGGTGAGCGTCTTACCGTTGATCGGCTCCAATACTCACTGGGGGGTATGACCTCAAACGCTGCCTGTGTTTCCGCATCGCTTGGTGAGGACCCGATTCTCTTTGCTACCGTTGGAAGAGATTCTGCATCGGAGTTCGTCTTAGAAGAGCTACAGAGATGGGGCGTTAATACCGACTACATCCTTCGCGACCCGCTGCGTTCTACCACCCGCTGTCTCATTACAGTCTATCCGGACGGAGATCGTAGCATCATAAGTGAGCGCCTTGATTTCGAGTATGGGCCACTCCAGCGGTTTCTGCTCTCTGAGGAGGCTGCGGGCGCTGCGGTTCTTCATGTCGATGGCTATAGACTCGTCGATTGTGCAGATGTGGTTTCTCTCGCAAAGTCTCGCGGCCTTGAGACGTGCGTGGATCTCGACGGTATCCAGGACCATCCCGAAATTGGTGCTACAAGGATCGAGCTATTTGATCACGTGATCCTCAACCGAGGAATTCTCGAGTTGTTAACCGGAACGGCCTCCCTTGAGCTGGGTATTGCCAGTTTGCCCAGACGTAGCGATCAGATCTTTGTTATAACCTTGGGTGGCGACGGCGTAGTTGTAGCGAAGGGCGACTGGCATATACGATTCCCCGGACTCAAGGTTGAGGTGGTTGACACTACAGGGGCCGGAGACGCCTTTGTTGGAGCCTATGTTGCAGGCCTCGGTCTCGGATTGTCGCTTAAAGAAAACATAGAACGGTCAAATCGTGTAGGTGCGATCTCGACCCTGGGACGAGGAGCTCTAGGACACATACCGTCGTTAGAAGCGGTTTCGAGCTTTGTGCCATAGCTTTGCCCAATAGGGAAAGACACGGAGCAAGAGTATGCTTTGTACGTTTTGGCTACTATAAGATGACTGGTGACATAGTTGAGCAGACGGCGGTGAGAGGAGCGTATAAATGAGTGAACAGATCAGAGTGCTTCTTGTTGGTGAGTCTTGGGTGTCGACGAGTACTCACATCAAAGGATGGGATTTTTTCAGCAGTTCCGTGTATGAGGAGGGACATGAGTTCATTCGCGCGGCACTTTCAGGAGACGACTTCGAGCTTATGCATATGCCAGGACATCGGGCAGGTCAGGATTTCCCAATGAGCGAGAACGAGCTAAGCCAATACGACGTCGTGATGCTGAGTGACATCGGAGCAAACACGCTGTTACTACATCCGGACGTGTGGCTTCATGGTAAAACTGTCCCAAATCGACTTGAAGTGCTGAGGAACTGGGTATTGGCCGGCGGAGGCTTGGTAATGTGCGGTGGGTATCTGTCGTTCTCCGGCATATACGGGTCTGCAAAATATTACAGGACCGCTGTGGAAGAGGTGCTCTCGGTCACTATGTATGAACGCGATGACCGGATCGAGGTACCGCAAGGCGGAAAGATTGTAGTGAAGAATCGAAACCATCCGATCCTCCAGGAAATTGGACTAGAGTGGCCGTTAGTACTCGGATATAACGAGGTTGTCGCCAAGCCGGAGGCGAACGTGGTGGCGGAGATCGACGGCAACCCGTTTCTCGCCACGATTGAGGCCGGCGAAGGACGCTCTCTTGTTTGGACTACCGACATTGGTCCCCACTGGTGTCCGACTGGTTTCGTACAGTGGAACGGGTATGCCAAGATCTGGCAGAACTCTATCCGGTGGCTCGCGGGCAAGTTCTGATCCAAAGCCTAACGGTCGGCGCTTAGACCCTGATCATATCAATTGTCTACTGCTAAGCCTGCTTCCTTCTTAATAACTCTGAGTAGAGTTTGACGGATTCAGTGAGCTGTACGGTAGAGATGAATTCATCATCAACGTGTGCCTGAGCCATGCTCCCTGGTCCCAGGATGATAATCGGAGTGTGGATGTGCCGAGCAAAGACGGAGCCATCGGTGTAGGCTCTCATGCCGTCGGCCTCGGATTGTCGCGTGAGATCCATGGCATCCTGAACGAACTCGTCTTCTTGTTTCGTCTCAAAAGGGCTTCGGTCGTTGACGACCTCGTATTCTATAGATGCCGCGGCATTCACGGCATCTATTGCTGCCTCCAAGCGGTCGAGGATCGTCTCCTTTGTATTCGGTGGAGGATAGCGGATATCGAGAAGTGCCTCCGCCTCCTGGGGCACGATGTTTGGACGTGTTCCCCCGGAGACGTTAGCCCAGTTCACTGTGACAGAGCCGAGAAGCTCATGACCACTTATCGCCGAAAGACTCCTTTTGATATCCATGGCAGCTTGGGCGCACGCCTCGATCGCGTTGGCTCCCCGCTCCGGGTACGCTCCGTGGGCCGAGTGGCCTTGCGCGAAGAGTCGGACCCAGAGAGCACCTTTTTGAGCGATGACTACGCGATTTTCGCTGGGTTCTCCGATCACCAATCCACTAAAAACCTCACGACTCAAGATAGTAGAGATAGCCTTGGCCCCGACACAGTCCACCTCCTCTCCTGCGGTCCAAACCAACCAGATATCTTGGAGTAGCTCTTGTCTCCTATCGATGAACTCCATGAACGTTCGAAGCTGCGCAGCGAGCGCCCCTTTCATATCCGCCGTTCCTCGGCCGTACAGGCGATCCCCCTTTGGAACGAGAGTGAGCGGGTCCGTCGTCCATCGCTCTGATGTCGGAACCGTATCCATGTGTCCGTTCAGCACCAGCGGCGCACGCTGAGGTTCGGTCGCCTCCAGGCGCGCAACCAGATTAGCCCTCTCGCTCCCAAGGTCAAGAATTTCGCATGCAACCCCATGTTCAGATAGGAGCTCTGAAGTCATTCTTGCCAGGGCCAACTCTTTACCCGGCGGATTTCGGGTATCCACGGCAACAAACGATTCGAGGATTTCGATTACGCTCGGTATGGTGCGCTTTCTCATAGGGAGATTGTAGCATCGATCCTCGGCGGTTGGCTTTACCTTCCTCACGTGATAGCTGGGTCAACGTGCATAGAAATGAGTAGAACGGCCCCTGGCGAGGGCTGAGATGAGTTTTCACAGCTTTGTACACACCGGTCCAAAACCGGGGATACTGTCAAGATGATCGTATGTTCCCCGTGGAGAGCCTCCTTTAGGTCGTGCCCTGTCATGACCCTGCACCGTAGATATACGCTGTCTCGTACATGGTGATGATATTCTCCACGGGAATATCGTCTTGCAGGACGGGATGGCCCGGTGAGAGAATGTAGCCACCTCCAACGGCCAGCGTATCGATTGCCCTCTCAACTTCATCCCTAACCTCACGGGCACTGCCGTGGGAGAGTACTTCCTGTGCGCTGATGCCACCCCGCAGGACGATCTCCGACCCGAACTCCCGCTTGATTTCCACTGGATCCATGTCCTTCGCTTCCGGCTGGAGCGGGTCCAGTACGTCGACTCCCAGTTCAATCAAGCGCGGGATGAGCGAGCGAATGTTTCCATCCGAGTGGAGAATGAGGCGGGCGTTATAGCGGTGTGCGAGGTCGGCGAACTGCCGTATCCGTGGTGCAATCCAGTTCTCGAACGTCTTGGGGCTGATCATGAGCCCGTCCTGCATTCCAAGGTCATCGGCAAGGGCAATGCAGTCGATCAAGTCTGACGCATTCTCCAGTATCCGCCGGGAAAACTCGAGGTAGAACTCAGTTGATCGGTCCAACATGTACTGGGCGATCTCCGGCTCGATCAGGAGGTCCATAAGCAGGGTATCGAGTCCACGAACGAACGACGGATGCTGCCACACCGACGGACCCGACAGGATGATCGACCGATTGGAGTGCGGCAAGAGACGCTCATGCAGATCCGCGTACAGAAACCAATCAGGATCGGGCCATGGGTAGTCCTTCAGGTCCTCGGTCGACGATGCTTTCTCCAGCGGGGCGTGGCGCATCGAATATATGTGGCCCGATTCCGTCTCGATCACCTCCTCCTCCAGCCCCCACACGGCAATCATGTTTCCATGCCACTCACCGTCGAGAATCGGATGAGCAGGGCCGCGATAGCGCGGCATCACACCCGAATGGATATCGGTACCGCGCATGTCCAGGGTATCGATGTGTAGCGCATCGAGGACTGATAGATCGGACTCGACCCCCAGGGCGGTCCTGAGATTTTCCAAGACCCACCTCGTGCCGTTCATATGACATGGAACTCGGTCGCCTTCCTGGTGGTCAAGAGCGGCACGTACTCGTTCCCGTGAGTTCATGATCGTTAAATCTCCACCGCGGCGCATACCGACTACATCTACATGAAGCCGGGAAGAAACATCACCAGATCCGGAACCAGGATCAGGAGCCCCAAAACTATAAACAGAGGGAGAATAAACAGCCAGATCGCCCGAGCAAGCGTCCGGAACGGGATGTTTCCAACCTTCGCGACGACGAAGAGGGATACGCCCATCGGCGGCGTCAGGATCCCGATCATCATGTTCATCACGATCACGACACCGAAATGCACTGGATCGATCCCGAGGGAGGCGGCAACGGGCACGAGAATCGGGACGACAAGCAGGAGCGTCGCCATCGTCTCGATGATCGTACCGAGAAGCAGAAGGAGGACGTTGACGGCGAGGAGAAACACGATCGGGTGTGAAGTGTAGGTGATAAAGAACGATGCGATCCGTTGTGGTATCTGCTCGCGTGCGAGGACGTACCCCATGATCGAGATTGCGGCCACCAGAAAGCCGATCACCGCGGTGCTGCTAAGGGTGTCCCGAAGTACCACATGGAGCTTCGCAAGCGTGAACGTCCGGTACACAAACATCCCGAGAAACAGCGCATACGCGGACGTGACAACGGCGGCTTCGGTCGGGGTAAAGATCCCGGTGAAGATGCCGGCGATGATGATCGTTGGTGTCAGAAGAGCGGGAAGCGCCTCCCAGAAAGACACTACCTTTTCTCTCACGGAAGTGCGGGGATAGACAGGGTAGTTTCTCCTCTTCGCGATGACGAATACAAGGACCATGAGCGATGCGGAGGAGAGGAGCGCGGGAACAATCCCGCCAATGAAAAGCTTTCCAACCGAGACCCCAGCGATCGCTCCATAAATGACCATGGGAATGCTCGGCGGCATCAGTGGTCCGGCGACGCTGGACGCGGCGGTCACGGCACCACTGAACCCGTCATCATAGCCCTCGTCCCGCATCGCCTGGATCTCGATCTTTCCCAGGCCGCCTGCATCTGCGTGAGCCGATCCCGACATCCCCGAGAACAGGAGACTGGCGAGTATGTTCACGTGTCCCAGCCCTCCTGGAATGTGGCCTACCATCGCCCGGGCAAATCGAAAGATTCGATCGGTAATTCCCGTGGCGTTCATAAGGTTGCCGCTGAAGATGAAGAACGGCACAGCCAGGAGGGTGAAGGAGTTGACCCCTGCAACCAACTGCTGCGAGGCAAGTGCAGCTCCACCGTTGATCATGACATACACGATACTTGCGATCAGTATCGAGAAGGTGATCGGCATACCAATCACCAGAAGCGCGATCCATCCTCCGAAGAATCCGAACACCTTATACCCCTTTTGGCGACGATCGGATGAGTCCTTTGACATCCTCAATGATCAGCGCCGCGATTCTGATGGCCATAAGGCCGAAACTGATCGGAACGACGATGTAAAGCGCGCGATTGGTCACAGGCAGGGTCAGGGGGCGCTGCCGTGACAGGACAGGAAGGCTGCGGATCGCGTACCACACAAACAGAACACTGGCGATCATCATCAAGACTTCGACGAAGACGGCGAGGATCAGACGTGCCCGCTCCGGCAGACGCTCCACAACGAAGTCGAGGCTGATATGCTCGCGGTGGTAGATTCCCTGGCTGGCGCCAAAGAACACCACGTAGACGAAGAGCCATCGAGAAAGCTCTTCCGTCCAGATGGGAGCATAGGTGATCCATCCCGGCAGAAAGCGGGACCGAAAGATGATCTGGATGATGATCGTAACGAAAAGCAAGACGAATCCGACGATCTCAATAGTTTCTTCGATCAGCAGTGTCTTGCGGTATAGTCCACGAATGTGCACCGGCAACCCCTTCGAAGAATTTGCCTGGTTGCGCGGCATCCCGAAATCGGAACCTACCCGCAACCAGGCTTACGGAAATCTCTGAAGCAGCCTCTGACGAGACTTACATGTCCGCTAGGCTGGTGATGAGACCGGGTGCGCCCAGTTCCTCCTCCAGTTTCTCATAGTACGGACTCATGGCACGCCGCATCGGTTCGGTGTCCGGGTACGTAATCGTAAGGCCCTCCTCTTCAAAGTAGGTGATCAGCTCTTCAGACCGCTCGGTAATCATCTGTACGCTGACCTCGCGTGCAACCGAGGCGGCGTCCAGAAGCCAGCCACGTTGCTCAGAATTCAGACTCTGCCAGCGAGCCTCTGAGAACAGGATTGATTTGTCCTGCACGAGGTGGTTGTCAATCGCAATTGCCTCTTGCACCTCATAGAACTTCATTGCGTCGATCGTCGGCAACGGATTCTCCTGCGCATCGACGCTGTTGGTATTGAGAGAGAGATAGACTTCGTCGAACGCAATCGCCGTGGGGCGTCCGCCCATGGCCTTGGCCCAGTCCAGCAAGGCACGTGCGTTGGGCGTACGTATCCGTAAGCCTCGGTAGTCCTCAATGCTGTTCAGGACGCGGTTGGCCGAAGTCTGTCGCGTTCCGAAGAGAG
Organism: uncultured Spirochaeta sp.; assembly: GCA_964575075.1. Classification (GTDB taxonomy): domain Bacteria; phylum Spirochaetota; class Spirochaetia; order DSM-27196; family Alkalispirochaetaceae; genus Alkalispirochaeta. The sequence goes on from CAZNRF010000131.1 coordinate 7,638, forward strand.
TGTGGTCGAGAACCCGAATGTTGAAATCGTTGCGCAGCGTCTCTTGAACGCCTTCGCCCCATTCGCTCGCAATGATGCGTTGGATGTGGTCCAGATCAGTGACGACGTAAGCCATGTTTAGCACTTCCATCTCCGGAACAAGACTTCCGAGTCCGCCGAGAGGTTCCATGTACGCGTCAAGCTCGTTGAGTGAGATCTGACTGATCATCTCACCCGCGTCACCGAGCTGTCCGTTCGGAAATACCTGGACAGTCATCGTTCCTTCGGAGAGCTCGCTCAGCCGTTCCGAGAACGCGACCGCCACAGCGTACTCCACACTGTCAGTATTTCCGTTGACGCCGAACGACAGTTCAACAGACTCTTCCACCGGCTGCCCGTCGGCGGACTCCCCGGCACCAGCGGCATACAGAAATCCGGCGATACCGATCAATACCAGAAGTAGCGTTGCTTTCTTCATCGTTGCACTCCTCTTTCTTTTGTGGGCCCGTTCCAGCACGGCCGTCAAGTCATGGTATGACCGGCAAACTTATATGTCAAGTGAAAAATCATCTGAAATTTCTGTTGAAAGTGTCGCTCTTTTCCGGTATGATCCATGCGATACTTGGGGGCAGGATCGATGACCAATCGAAAAACGGACATGGTAGAGAGATCGGGCGACTCGCTGACGGATGCTGTGTACGAGAAGCTCTTGCGGCGCTTCCTCAGCAACGAGCTGGTGCCGGGGAACATCCTCGACCGAAAACAGATCGCTAAAGAACTTGGCGTGAGCATGGCTCCAGTTCGTGAAGCGCTCATGCGGCTTTCAATAGAAGGCTTTGTGGAAACGATTCCGCGTAAGGGCACGATCACCAAAGCGGTGAGTCGGGAAGATGTGTACGGAAGCATGATAGTCCGGGAAGCGATCGAGTGACAGGCGGCCCGCCTCTACTGCGGAAAGCCGATCGCTGACAAACGGGCATCCCGCGAGGAGTACGCGAGGAAA